>JAWUXY010000131.1:0-13553 GCA_034111105.1 Bermanella sp.
CACCGTTCTCGCTGACTTTTACCGTAATGGGTGAAAGAGCGCCTTTACTTTGATCAATGTCGCCGACCTGGACATAATCCAGTCGTGCGCATGCTCCGAGTAATAACAAGGCACCCATGAGGATAATCTTTTGCATATTTCAGCATCCTTATTTTTTGAAGTCGCGGACATTACCTAATATCAAGGTGCTCCACAAGCATGATGTATGCATTGATAGTGGTGTGTCACGTAAGGGGCACACTACAACAGCAAGCTGAATGACAGCTGAACGGATGGGGGATTTACTTTGATTTTTTATCGCTCAGGGATTTAGATGGTATGCCGATAGTAATGATTTTATTGTTACATCATACAACGGCATACCAACAAACTTAGCGAACGTGGAATTCTTGATCACCTATTTTAAAATTCTGCCACGCGGGTTTGACCACGATATAGTCAGCTGTTTTTAAGGCTTGCATGATTTCATTCTTTTTATTTTCTTTTGCGTCTCTATCTAGGTGATCGGTACTGATGTTATTTAAGCTACGATGAACCCATTTATCGG
Source organism: Bermanella sp. (assembly GCA_034111105.1). Classification (GTDB taxonomy): domain Bacteria; phylum Pseudomonadota; class Gammaproteobacteria; order Pseudomonadales; family Oceanobacteraceae; genus Bermanella. The sequence continues at coordinate 548 of JAWUXY010000131.1, forward strand.
ATTCTTTGTAGTATACAGTAGCGGCAATATTGATAGGGCGCTCTTCAATCAAAATGTACTCAGGTGCCTCATCCGCATTTAGGTTTACGCGTAATAAGTGGTAGCTTAAATTGGTTTGTGTTCTCCAGTTGTTATTCGAAATTTCGTTATACATTTCATCGGTTAAACGGGTAGGGGTGTCGGGTGTTAACCCGTTTAAGGCACGTAGAAACGCCTCTTTGGCTTCTTTGTTTTGAGGTTCGTTTTTATCGTTATAAAGGCTGCTGATTTTAAGCGCGATCTCAGGGTTGGATTCTGTAATGTTAGCTTTTAGTGTTTGTAGGGCCTCATAACCTGGCTTAGCAAGGCTTCTTCGTAAATAGCGATAATCAAATTCAGCCAGCGAAACAAGGCCTGTTTCAAGTCGCTGCATTTGGCTTGCGACCGTGATTTTACGAAAATCAAGAAGCGGCGAATTGACCAATAACATAAGCGCTAACACAATGAGCCCTAATCGCACGTTTACCTTGCTTAATTGATGAAGCCATTTATCTTTTAGTTTTAGGATGCTCCATAAATAACCCAGTGAAAACGCAGCCAATATGGACCAAAGCATAAATGCCCAACAGCGCGATAAAGACCACCCATACTGTTCAACTCTAAGGCTTAAGCCATAAGCGCTGATCATGCTGTATATGGGGAGCAGTGCAATACCAATGTAAATCAGTCGATGAATCCAAGTTCTATAAGGACGTGCGTCCGGATCAGACTGATACACAGCGTTAACGAAGAAAAGCATCAACGCTTGCATCCACAGAATCAATGTACTGCCACCGGTTTCCCATAATGGCGAAAGACCCGTAAAGGGCAGGGTAAATAAAAATATGATGGATACAAATACTAGAATAATCAGTAAAAATTTGACTAAGGCTTGTTGAATGCGAGTGATGGTATCAATGATGTTTGATTGTGATCTGAAAATGATGATGCCAAACCCATTCGCGAGTGCAAGCATCGGGTAGTAAAACCAACGTTCGGTAAATAAATCATAGAAAAAATCAATTTTGATCGCTTTAAATAATTCCCCCCATAGCATTAACATGCCCCAAGTGAGCGCCGTAAATAAAAGGGATAAGCCAAGGGTTAAAAGATTGCGCCATGAAAACAGAAATAATCGGCTGTAAAGCAACGGCTCACCAGAGACAAAGCTTTGTATGTACATTAACGATTTAAGCGTAGCGATGGTCATAGTGATTGAAAAGGCAAAGAGCAGTGTTTCAAATTGAATATGCGCTAACGGTGTTGCTTGTGAGCCAATGTAATACCCTAAAATAAAGACAATAACGGCATATGAAAGTATCCACCGGTATATTGAGTACACTTTATCCGAGAGGGTCAGCATCAGCATAGTGGGCACTGATATGGCTAGGCTATAAAATGCAAATAGCCATTGAGGTTGCGCGAATGGCCAGAACTTAAATTCGATGGATTGATGCAATAGAAGTAATGCAAAACCTTGCAGTAGGGCAATTAAAATTAAATGTGTTTGCGGGACACTGTCGCTATTTATTTCAGGCTTCAAAAGTGTAGGCTCCATGCTCATTTATGGGATGTTAACCGCGCAAATCACGATGCGTTACTTCATAGCCACGATCTTTATAAAACTTAAAATGTTTACGAGTTTGCTCAAGTACGGTTTCGTCTTGGATAACAATTTCAAGTACACGGGCGAAGCGGCTAAAAAAGTTTGGTTGTGGGGAGCTTAAATTGATCATGACATCAAAGTGGTGGGCGGGGTGATCTTGCCAACCGATTTGTACTTGTGCCACTTGCTCTTGTGTCACGAGGTTGTGTGGGACAAAAGCTTCAGGCTTATATGTCCATAATAGGTCATCTAACTGTTTGGCTTGTGTTTCGTTTTCAACATGAATATAGACTTGGTGACCCTCGCCATAGACCTTTTCACTTAAACGGCAGGCAAAGTTAAAGCGTGCGAGTTCGTCGCTATGGCCTAAAATATAAAAGTCGATGGCAGTCATGGTGTTACTCACATGAAGATGGCCCTAAGTATACGTGTTGTGTGGTGCTTTCTCTACATGAGGCGCGTGTGTGTTGTTCAGATATATAATATTGCTAAAATGGATCTGTATGAATCCTGCACAACTTCGAATGCTCATAACAAAACTGAACACCAAGCGGTAATAGTATGACGCGTCTTATTCGGTTTATTCTCATGTGTATGGTGAAGCTTATTTGCAGTGTGCTGTATCGCTTTGATATACGCTGGTTAAGCGATGAGAATTTCAAGCAGTTTAAAGAGGTACGCTTAATTGTTTTCTTGAACCACACCAGTTTATTTGAACCGTTATTTATTGCGGCTTGTCCGCTACCTGTCTTGTGGCGCTTAAGTGGCGAGTTGATCGCGCCCGGTGCGGATATCACCTTAAACGATAGACCAATAGTGGGTCGTATTTATCACAGCTTATTGCCCGGACTTGTGCCCATTACCCGTAAAAAGGATGAGTCATGGCGACACTTTATGAGTTTAGTGAGCAAGGATACCTTGGTGGCTATATTGCCCGAGGGGCGAATGAAGCGCAGTACAGGGCTTGATAAATACGGTAAGACTATGACCGTACGTGGTGGCGTGGCGGACATATTGGCGGTCAAGCAAGAAGGCAAGATTTTATTCGTTTACAGTGGCGGTCTGCATCACATACATAGTCCTGGGGATAAGTTACCTAAAGTGTTTAAAACCATTCGTGCCAATGTCCAAGTTGTGGACATTCAAGCGTACAAAGACAGCCTACCGTTTGAGTTTGGCCATGATTTTCGTGAGGAGGTGGTGGCGGATATGCAAAAGCGCTTAGAGACTCACACGCCGTTTTAGTCTTTATTCGCTTGAGCAAGAGGTTCATCGGCAAACCAAGATTGGGCGAGGGCGACACGTTTTTCTGGGCCATGATTTAACGCTTCAGGTGCAAGGCGATCAATGGGTTGTAGGCGGTGCAATAGGCCGGTTCCGTTTGCAACTTGAATGGCCAAGCCCGGACGTGCATTTAGCTCTAGTAACATGGGCCCTTTACTTAAATCCAGCACCATGTCGGCGCCTAAATACCCTAACCCTGTTACTTCATAACAATTGGCAGCCAGCACTAACAAGGTTTGCCAATTATCAATTTTTAATTGTGATAAATCTTGGCCGGTATCTGGGTGATGGGTGATGCTTTGTCCATTTTGTACGGCATGTAATGGTTTTCCTGTGGCAATGTCTAGGCCGACACCCACTGCCCCTTGGTGCAGATTGGCTTTGCCGTCAGAGGCACGAGTGGCTAAACGCATCATGGCCATGACAGGAAAACCCTTAAAAATAATCACGCGAATATCGGGTACGCCTTCAAAGGAGTAACCGTTAAATTGAGGGTCAAATTCAATGAGCTCTTCGATGATCGCCACATCTGGCGTGCCACCCAAGCTGTAAAGCCCGGATAAAATATTCGAGACATGACGCTGCAAATCTAACAGGCTAATCACGTTGCCATTATTTTTAACAAAATGGTCATCGTCTTGGCGGTTGAGTACAAGTATGCCTTTACCTCCACTGCCTTTAGCGGGTTTGACGGCAAAGCCGTTACGGCCTTGTAAATAATGCGCAAGATCCGATACGTCATGCTGGCTTTTAATTGTGGCAATTAACGTGGGCGTGGTGATCCCTGCTTTTTGTGCGAGCAATTTCGTTTTTAATTTGTTATCCACCAGCGGGTAGAGTCGTCTTGGGTTATGACGACTAATGTAGGCAATGTTGCGTTTGTTCATGCCTAGAATGCCAGATTGTTTTAAACGCCAAGGTAGTGCCCACATTTATTTGTTAAACACCTTAAAACGAGACAGTTCAAATAAACGATAACCAGTGTACGAACCAATCAGTAAAACCAGCGACAATACAATAAATTGGATGCCAATAAAGTTAAACGTAATGTGGCGAATCCAAGGGTCGTTCATGGCCCAGTAAACTAATACGGCGGTTAGTAAGCTACCACCGCCTTGTACCATGACTTCTCGGCCACCTTCTTCTTCCCATAAAATGGACATACGCTCGATGGTCCAAGACAAAATAATCATGGGGAAAAATGTAATTTTTAAGCCTTCGGTTAACCCTAACTTAAACGCCAACACACTGAATACGCTGATAATGGCAATAACCGAAATAATGACCGCGGTTATTCGAGCCACCAGCAGTAAATTTAAGTGGGATAAATAACTGCGAATAAACAAACCAATAGTGACGACTAATAAAAACCCAACTAAACCGGTTATAAGTGAGGTTTGTATAAAGGCTAATGCAATTAACACCGGCATGAACGTGCCAGAGGTACGAACACCGACGAGTATTCGCAGCAAACAGACGATTAATGCACCAATGGGAATGAGCAAAATAGTCTGGAACATGGCCTGTTCTTCAATCGGCAAACTATGAATCGAGAAATTTAAAAAATCATATTGGCTTGAAAGATTTTGCGCGATATTCGCAAACGTTGATTCTTCTCGCTTGAGCATCGAAAAATGAATATTTGATTGCTTGCCACCGACTACATCTAGTACAGGAGCGCCTGTTTGTTGCCACAATAATAGCGGGGCATTTTTCTTGATTTTAAAATTGTCCCTGGGGCTTTCAGGGAAGAAAAACATTTCATGCTCATCGCCATTCCATACTCTCAAAAGCGGAATAAGATCTTGTCGACGACGGCTGTCTTGCAGTTGAAGGCCGTAGATTAAGCTGGCGGGGATTTGTGCCTTATGCAGCATGTTGACCACAAGTTGAGGCAGTTGCTTATTATAATGGTTGCGTAGCAAGATGATTTCTTGGTTGGTGCTGTTTTGATTAAATTGTTTGAGAAGCTCGTGGGTAAAACTAAAGTTATCAGAGGATGTGCCATAGGCATTGGCTAAAATGTTGCTGGCGGCTTCATCGAAGGGCTCTGGCAATGTAGTGAACGGCACTTTGGGAGCGGGAATGTCTTGATCCTGCTCTGAATCACTGACCAATATCTCGGCGCGATAAAACAAAACCTGCTTACCGTTAGCATTACGAATGGTCCACTGCGCTTGGGGTTGCATGCCATCTAAAAAATTTAGGCCATAACCTGGTGACGCGGCAGCTTCTTTTAAAATAGTGAAGCCTTTTTGGCTCGATGGCCGAGACATGACCACACTGACGGGCTTATCCTGCGCGTTGTACTCAATTTTTGCTTCAACCGACCAAATGGTTTGGGTCTCGCCGTAAAAAAGCGGCACTTCGTAAACCCAATGGCGCTGCAAAATCAGTATGATGCCAATGACGAATAAGGCGCCAGCAAGCAAGAAAAATGGAAAACGAGAGGACAGCCCATTGAGTTTCATGGTTATTCCTTATCCAAGCTTGAAAATTGGATTGGCGAGTTTAATTTATCTAGGCTGATATCTTGTGGCATATATTTAGGGTGAATAAATTGTCGTGCAACATCTATTAAGATGACGTCTCGCAAAAACTCCCGCCCTAACAAAATAGGGTAAGTCATTTGCGAGCGGTTAGTGAGCGTAAACTCGGTATCATAACGCAAGTCTTGGCCCATGTTCACGGTGAGTGATATGACAGGGCGACGCTCTGGCTCTGGGCTGGATGCTTGGCGAATCAGCACATGACGAATGACTTTAGCCTCCACTGCAATAGAGGTGGTTTCATCATCGTGTTGCAGGGCAAAACGCACCCAGCGCTTACCATTACGTTCGAAATACTCTATATTTTGGGCGCTCAGTGATGATGTGGCGGCACCGCTGTCGATACGGGCTTGGTAATGATGGCCCGGAGGCGATAGATAAATCCATTCGTTAGCACCGACCACTACTTTGCCCTCAAACTCATGATTGGAGTTAGCAGGGTTATCGACAGGTGCACAATGGGCATTCGTAAACCCAGGTGTAGCGGCGGTCAGCATGTTTAATTGTGCTTGAATTTGACTCAATGCCGCTTGTTGCTTAGCAAGAGCATCATCGTAATGGGCATCATCAGCGGGTTTAGCACACTGCTTACTAACAATAGAGGCCATGGTGTCAGCAGTGAGGGCTCTGTGCTCTTGATTGGGCCAGATGCTACAGCCAGATAGCAGCACCATCAGAAATAGCCCAGCTCTGAACGGCATAATGACTCCTAGTGATTTAAATTGGCCCACATTTAACCACAAAGTCAATTCACATAGGAATCAGATAAGCCATTTGTTGGCTTTTTTTAAACGGCTTTTGACCGCGGTCACAGCTTGACCTTTTAGAATGAACTGTTACTTTCCAAGATAACTCTAATTTCTAACATGGATGTCCCATGCCTAACCCCGATATTGATTACACCCGCAATTTTGATGAGTGCGAAAAGCTTGTGACCCGCAATCGCTGGCAAACCAAGACGTTGCCTAAATGGTGGCCAGGGGTAAAGCACAAGCCAATGATTATCAGCGAAGGTGATTCGTGGCTGGATTTCCCAGTGAAAAGCCTGACTGATGTGATGGGTGTGTTGCTGCGTTACAGCATTGGGCTGAAAAATTTCGGCATGGACAGCAAGACCAACGTGATTGATTTTTTAAGCCGAGACAAAAAGCTAGACGCTATTTTCTTACGCTTAGAGCGCAGTGGTGATTTTGCCAAAGAACTCGCCGCCAAGAATCCTGATAAGCGCAATGGCGTGTGGGAGAAAAAATTCCCATCTCATACTCTTTATAGTGCGCTGCAAAATAAAGCGATACAAAAACACCTAGACGCCATTGTATTAAGTGCTGGGGGCAATGACATGGTGAATGCCGTACGCCATGGCGTGATTCAGTCTTATACTGGTAACTGGGAAACATCTTACGATGCTGAAGTGATGGCAATGGCCGCGCAAGAGGTGGTTCAGTATTACTTGCAGGCCATATTGTATCGTGACGAATTTGCGCCCCAAGCTCAGATATTGACCCATAGTTACGCCTATGCCGTGCATCTTCATTCTGGTACCACCACCGAGTTTGATTTTTCTGAGGCGGGTAAGTTAATAAAAGAGCTATTAAAGTTACTTAAAATTGAAATGATTTTAGCGCCTTTAAAAGCCATCGGCATTGATCTTACCGATCTTGGTGATTATAAATTAGTAAGCAAGGCACGGTTACATGAAACCTTTGATGAGCTTGGCTGGCCAGCGAATGAAGTGGATGAAGACGACCCTCAAGGCGGTAAAGGGGTGAGCCCTGAGCGTGCTAATTTCATTAAAGCGATGCTGGATACTTTATTTAATGAAATGCAAAACCTGTCAAGTCTGTATCAAGCGCAAACCGGTAAACCATTAGAGCGCTTTACCTATCTTGATATCCGCAATGAAGTACAAGACCCAAAATATTGGGCTGACTTTATTCACTTAAATGGTGATGGCTATAAAATCATTTCTAAAGTGTTTTCAAAAAAGATTAGATCTTTGCTCTAAATTTTGGTTTGTAGCCAATATGAGTTATTAACATAAAGGCAGTTTAGGCTGCCTGTTTACGTTTTATTTCATATTTAAAAGTTTGCAGCATCAGACAGATCATAACGAGCATTAAGCCCACCCATCCTATCAATTTTAATCTCTCTCCAACCACAATAATAGCGAGAACAGTGGCGATTAATGGTTCAATTAACGTAATTAATGTTGCTCTACTGGCATCAATGAATCTTAACCCATAGCCAAATAGCAAATAACCGCAGAACGTGGGAAATATTGCCATGTACAAAGCGATGGATGCGTTTGTTGGCGTTGCAATTAAATTGTCTCCAGTAAAAAAAAGTGATGTCAGTAGAAAGAGCGCGGCGAAACCAAATAACGCTGCCATAGAGCACTTAGGGTGGATACCATCATTGATTAATTGCTTAGCGGCCCATGAGTAAATTGCATAAGATAGCCCTGCGATTAACCCTAATATGATTCCCAATTGCATCGCTAGGCTAGCTTCGGCGTTAGCGTTTTCCTGGCCCTTACCAAGTGTTAAAAAAATAATACCAAGGGCACCAATAATAAAACTGATACACCATTGTCGTGAAATATTTTTTTTGCTGATGAGTCGCTCTAATAACGCGGCGAAAAAAGGGGCGCTTGCGATTGAAACCACAGTGCCGATGGCAACACCCGATAGCCGCATCGAGCTATAAAATGCTAACGGATAAATCACTACGGACATGGCCCCCAATAATAACAAAACTGGGTGTGCAAGAATGTGCTGATATTCCTCTCGTAGTTTTGGCCATGCACTGACAAACAATAATACTCCACCTATGCCCATTGAAAATGCGCCCGTTGCAAGAGGGCTCACATCCGGGGTGAAGCTTGCGGCTGTTCCCGTTGTGCCCCATAAAAAACTGGCGATGATAATGACGACCACGCCTTTGAAATCTTGAGTTTGAGATGACATACACATGCTCTGGGTGAAGGATAACGAATGAGAAAATGATACGGGTTTAACGGCAGGATGATTTAGCAATAACGACGCTTTTGTTTACAATTGAGACTGACTTTACTTTGAGAATCGAGAAGGTGAGAGACCAAAATACTGAGAGAACTTACGGCTAAAAGCTGAAATATGGGCGTAACCCACTTTTTCAGCAATCATTTGTAGTGGGTAATCGGTATGCCTTAGCAGCGCTTGTGCTTTTTCCATTCTTAGCTTGGTGACATATTGCATGGCGGTTAGCCCTGTTTGCACTTTAAATAGTTTTTTAAATTGTGTTTCACTCAAACATGCAAGACTGGCTAGCGTTTTTACTTGAATCGATTCAGCCATATTTTGTTCGATATAATGTATCGACCTGCCGATGCGAGCATCTACTTTTGGGCGTAATGATTGCTCTTCTAGCAGTAGGTAAAAGGTATCAAACATGGACTTTTCGAGTTTATTATTAATTTGATGCTCAAGTTGATTCTCAATAAATGTTAAGTAATGAATCAGCGAAGCATTAATTGCAAAAACCACTTGTTCAGATGACGCAATATTGGGTGGCAGTTTGTCCATGTCGGCCACAACAAATCGTGCTTGAGTATTGGCTTTAAACAAATGATCTTGATGCGACTTGATAATGACACATTCTCGTAGAGACACACTGCCATTAAACGTACCAACAGTAATATCAATCGAGCCTTTTAATGGCAGCACAAGTTGATTGAAACAATGGGAGTGGGTTGTTGGCTTTGAGCTGTATGAGCGAATGGATAGCGTGTTTGGCACGGTGTCTCCCGCTCACTCACAGATCAAATAGATGGTTAAACATAACGTACTTTTAAGGTGCAAGCCTGATGGCTCACACCTTATTTTATAGCGAAATAGGATACTTAGATTTTATTCGCTAGATAATTTACAAGCAGTGGCACCGGGCGACCAGTGGCGCCTTTTGCTTTGCCGCCTGAATTCCAAGCGGTGCCTGCGATATCTAAGTGCGCCCATTTTTGGCCTTCAGTGAAGCGACTTAAAAAACACGCAGCTGTGGTTGCACCGGCTAATGGGCCACCAATGTTGGCGATATCAGCAAAGTTACTGTCTAGCAGTTCTTGATACTCTTCTTCAAGTGGCACACGCCAAACGGTATCACGGCTTGTCTCGCTTGCGGTTAGTAGCTCGCTAACAAGGTCTTCGTCGGTACTGAATAAACCCGAGTTCACACGACCAAGCGCAGCCATACATGCACCGGTTAGTGTGGCGATATCCACAATGCTGGCGGGTTTGTAGGTATCGATGGCATAGCTTAATGCGTCGCACAGTACTAAGCGGCCTTCGGCATCGGTGTTTAAAATTTCGATGGTGGTGCCGTTCATGGCGGTTACGATGTCGCCAGGCTTACTAGCATGACCAGACGGCATGTTTTCAGCGGCGGCGATAACGCCCACAAAGTTGATTGGTAATTCTAATTCAATAATGGCTAACATTGTGCCCAGTACCGATGCGGCACCGCACATGTCGTATTTCATTTCATCCATGCCAGCACCGCCTTTCAAGCTGATGCCGCCAGTATCAAATGTAATACCTTTACCCACTAACACGTGAGGGGCATCGCCTGCTTTGCCGGCCATGTACTCCATGCAAATCAGTTTGCCCGGTTCAATTGAACCTTTAGATACGGATAAGAATGAGCCCATGCCCAGTTCTTCCATTTGGTCTTCATCTAAGATTTTTGTGGTTAGGTTGTCATTTAGCGTAGCAAGTTTGTCTGCTTCATCAGCCAAGTAGCAAGGTGTTGCCACATTAGGCGGCATGTCACCCAGTTTTTTAGTGAAGGCCATGCCTTTTGCCAACGCTTGGCCAAATTTTAAATCCAGTTCGCCAGTGTTGTCGGCGATAACGGTTAGGCTTTCGATTGTACTTGGGTTGTCATCTTTTTTACTTTTACATTCATCAAACTGGTACAGCGCGTCTTGGAATAATTGGCCCACTTGTTTAAGTGCCCATTCGCTGTCGTAACCGTCAATGTCGATATCAGCAAGATCAAGGGCAGCATCGTTAGCGGCGCTGGTTTTTAAGGCTTTGGCTGCGGCGCTCATTGCTTTGCGAAAATCTTTGCCAGACATTGGATTTTTGCCCATGCCCACTAGTATTAGACGAGGACCGCTAGCTTGAGGTACAACTAATGTGTCACCAGCTTTGCCTTTTATGTCGTTGTTTGCTTGTAGTTGAGCGATAAAGCCATTTAATTGCTCGTTAATAGCAGCGGTGGCTTTGGGTAGGTCCCCTTCACTTGGCACCAATAAAATTAGTGCTTGGCCTTGGTATTCATTAATAGGCGCTTGGCTCACGGTAAATTGCATACTGTCTCCGTATCCGACTTGAGGTTTTTATGGTCGGTTGTAGTGCTGAATAGGATTTTCAGGGATAATGCTGAGTCTACTTGAAAAAGCCGATATTTCCAGAGTGCACGTGGCTTATTTTGTTTGCACCGGCTTGTTTGTAAAAGGAATGTGTTTTTGATTTTAACTCGCTATTTTCTCAGAGAGTTACTCACGTCAACGTTTGTCATCACCGGCATTTTAATGCTGATCGTTGTGAGTGCGCGATTAGTTGTGCATTTGAATAAAGCCGTTGCGGGTCTTATTCCCCCAGAAGCCGTTTATTACACCATTTTGTATAACAGCCCGGGCTTTTTACAGCTTATTCTTCCCTTGGGTTTTTATATTTCAATTTTGCTTGTTTATGGTCGTATGTACAGTGAAAACGAAATGACCGTTCTGCACGCCACAGGCTTTGGCCCTAAACAAGTGTTCCGTATTACCATGGCACCGGTTGGTGTGATGATGCTATTAATTGGTTTTTTAAGTTTATGGTTAGCACCAACTGCCGCGGACAAACTGGACGAGTATTATCAAGTTCAACAGCAAGACAGTGAGTTTTCATTTATAACCCCTGGGCGCTTTAATGCCATTGGCAGCAGCGGGCAAAAAGTATCGTACGCGCAAACCTTATCTTCTGACCGCAAGCAAATGCAAAATGTGTTTATGGCCGATGGTAATACCCTTATTTTGGCTGAGTCGGGGCGTCAGTACGTTGACCCAGAAAGCGGTTCACGCTATTTAGAGTTAAAGAATGGTCGCAGGCACTCAGGTGAGCCGGGCAAACAAAAAGTCGAAACACTTCAGTTTGATTCTTATGCAGTCAAGATTGCAGAAGAAAGCAGCGTCGCGAAAAAAGCACGCAATGAAGCCGCCACCACGTATGAACTATTTAACAGCGAAAAACGTCAAGACAAAGCCCGCTTACATTATCGTATTGGTTTATTTTTGTTGGTGCCGATTATTGTTTTAATTGCGTTTCCATTAAGTCATGTCAAACCACGTCAAGGGCGCTACGGTAAAATGTTACCTGCCATCGTTGTGTACATGGTGTATTACACCATGTTGATAACTGCACGTAAGTGGATGGAGCAAGGGCAAACACCATTGTGGATGGGGTTGTGGTGGCTGCATATTATCTTTGTTTTTATTGGCGTTATGTTGATGTATTGGCCAACGTTCCAATTAAAAATGGGCCGCAGGCGTGCCAATAAAAAAATAAAAGCAGGAGCCTCCCATGCGTAAGATTGATGCACATATTCGCAGCTCTGTGATTAATGCCATTTTAGGTGTGCTGGTGGTTTTGGCCATGTTAGACATGGTGATCGCGCTGTTAAACCAGCTTGATAATATTCGCAGCACCTATAGTTTTTGGGATGCGGTGTATTACGTTGTGGCCTCTAGTCCAACTCGCATTTACGAAATGATCCCCATGATTACATTGATTGGTTGCCTGGCGGGTTTAGGCGGCTTGGCCACGCACAGTGAGCTGACGGCTATTCGCGCGGCTGGGGTATCAACCCAACGCATTATGTTTTCTACCATGAAAGCGGCTTCCATCATGATGGTGCTCGGTTTGGTCATGGGTGAATACATCGTGCCTGACCTTGAGCGTATGAGTACCAGTTTTCGCACCATCGCACTGGGACGAGAAGTGGCCTCCAGTAATGAAGGCAAGGGTCATTGGCACCGTGAAGGGGATAACTACATGCGCTTTACCGCCATTGAACCTAACGGCGTGCTGCATGGCTTAACGGTCTATGAATTTAGTGGCGACAAAGAATTAACCGCCATGACACATGCTAAGCGCGCCATATATCAGCGTGGTGAATGGACCATGGAAAACGTCACCATCACCAATGTGGGTGATATCAGTACGCAGGGCATCAAGCGTCAAACCGATACCTTTAAAACCGAGCTCACCCCAGAGCGGTTAAAGTTTGTAGCGCAAGAGCCTAAAGATATGGCCATATCGACGTTGTACAGTTATGGCAAGTATTTGGATGCTCAGGGTTTAGGTGGCGGCGAATTTAAGCTCGCCTTCTGGAAGAAAATACTGCAGCCAGTCAGTACTATTGCTTTGGTGTTAGTGGGCATTAGCTTCATCTTTGGCCCACTGCGCTCGGTGACCATGGGTCAGCGCTTATTTAGCGGTATATTGGTCGGGTTGGTGTATAAGATTGC
>JAWUXY010000132.1:0-8351 GCA_034111105.1 Bermanella sp.
GTTAAGAAACTGGTTTGTAAGTTAATGGCGATCATGATACCCAGCCAAACAGGGTCTAACCCCATGGCTAATAACACGGGGGCAACGATGGGCACCACGACAAATGTGATTTCGATAAAGTCTAAAATAAACCCTAAAAAGAAGATAACGACCATGACCACAATGGTCGCTCCGATTACGCCACCAGGCATATCCTGAAAGAAGCTTTCAACTAACTCATCACCACCATAGCCACGGAACACAAGTGAGAACACCGCTGCGCCAAAGAAAATCATAAACACCATGGCGCTAATATTTAAGGTGCCATCCATTGTTTCTTTAAGTTGTTTGATGCTCAAGCTCTTGTTTAAAAATGCAAGCAACGTGGCACCAATAGCGCCCACGCCTGCCGCCTCGGTGGGTGTGGCAATGCCGCTTAATATGCTGCCCAATACGGCGATGATTAACAAAAGTGGCGGTGCCATTTGTTTAATGGCTTGCGCCCAGCTCGCATTATCATCGGTTTGGGCCATGGCGGGGGCGACTTCCGGCTTAAGCCATGCCAGTACGAGTACGTACACGATGTAGGCGACGACTAAAATCAGCCCTGGAATAACGGCACCCATGAAGAGGTCCGCCACCGAAATGGTCTCAGGGCTAAAAATTCCCATTTTAAGTTGTGCTTGTTGATAAGCGCTTGAAAGCACATCAGCGAGCAGAATAAGCGCCATAGAAGGCGGAATGATTTGGCCTAATGTGCCGGTGGCGCAAATGGTGCCAGTGGCTAAAGCCGGGCTGTAGTTGTTTTTTAACATGGTGGGCAGTGTGATCACCCCCATGGTCACTACAGTGGCACCTATGATGCCAGTGCTGGCAGCGAGCAGCATGCCCACTAGAATCACAGAGATCGCCAAACCGCCGCGCATAGAGCCAAATAAGCCTCCCATGGTTTTAAGTAGGTTCTCGGCAATCTTGCTCTTCTCAAGCATGATGCCCATAAACACAAACAGTGGCACCGCAATCAAGAGCTGGTTGCTCATGATGCCAAATAGGCGATTTGGTAAGGCTTCTAAAAAAGCGCCGTCAAACTGTCCTGTAATAGTGCCTAGCAGGGCAAACATTAATGCCACGCCCGATAGGGTAAAGGCCACTGGGTAGCCAAGCATTAATACCGCACATACAACAAGAAACATCACAAAAGGCATATATTCCATTACACGGCCTCCTTATTGATATTTTTAAGGGCTAGGCTGTGGCGAATCAAATTGGCGATACCCTGTAGGCTTAACAATATAGGCATGAGCAATAACAGCCCCTTTAATAGATACAAGAAAGGCAGGCCATTACCTTCAACACTGCGCTCACCCATGGCAAAACTGCTGCTGACGTAAGGCAGACAAATCATAAAAATAAAACCGCAGGTGGGTAGCAATAAGAACAATGTGCCAAATAAATTAACCAAGTGTTTGTTACGCTCGCTCATATGTTGGTAAAACACATCGACTCGCACGTGGGCGTCTTGCTGCAAGGTATACGCAGCGCCGAGCATGAATAAGCTGGCGTGAAAATATGTCATGGTTTCTTGTAGGGCGATGGGTGACCAATTAAATAAATAGCGCAGCGCGACAACCAATGCCGTGTTGATAACAAGAATAAGACCCAAGTAACGTGTGGCTAAACCAATTCGGGTAATCAGTGTTTCGATATAAAGCTGGATTGAGGTCATATAAGCAGCTGATTAGTAAAAAATGCTGGGCATTATAACCATGTTTTAACACTGTGTTGGGGATAAAAGACGCGGCATGTCAGTATTCATGCAGGCTTGCAGTTGTTTTGGTAATAAGCCGCCAATATTACGGGATTGTGACTGTATGACAGCTTGTAATATTACTGTCACATATGTGAAATATATTAGGTAGCGTACATAAAGCGAATAACTCCAAAAGGAGAGAGCAAATGAAACTAACAAAACTACTTGCATCAATGACCTTAGCGGCAAGCGCCATTAGCTTACCAGCTATGGCGGCTGTCGATGCCGACATCCCAGCTTACACCAAATCTAGCGGTGTATCCGGTAACGTATCCAGTGTGGGTTCTGACACGCTAGCTAACATGATGACGTTATGGGCTGAAGGATTTAAACGTGAATATCCAAATGTCAATATTAAAATTCAAGCGGCCGGTTCTTCTACTGCGCCTCCAGCGCTTACTGAAGGTACTTCAAACCTAGGCCCAATGAGCCGCAAAATGAAAGATAAAGAAATTGAGTCTTTCGAAAACAAATTTGGTTACAAGCCAACAGCGGTTCCAGTTGCCATTGATGCTCTAGCGGTATTCGTAAACAAAGATAACCCAATCAAAGGCCTTGAGATGAAAGAAGTGGATGCCATCTTCTCTCGTACACGCAAATGTGGCGTCGCTAAATCAATGGATACTTGGGGCGATGTAGGCCTATCTGGCGCTTGGAGCGGTAAAAAAGTTGAGCTTTACGGTCGTAACTCTGTATCGGGTACTTACGGTTACTTTAAGAAAATTGCTCTTTGTAAAGGTGACTTCAAAAACACAGTGAAAGAACAGCCTGGCTCAGCGTCTGTTGTACAAGCCGTATCTTCATCAGTAAATGGCATTGGCTACTCAGGTATGGGATACCAAACCTCGAGTGTTCGTGCTGTGCCGTTATCTAAAAAAGGTGGCGATTATATTTCTGCAACGCCTGCAAACGCAGTAAACGGTAGTTACCCACTGTCTCGTTTCTTGTACGTTTATGTAAACAAAAAGCCAAATAAAGAGCTTGCGCCAATTGAGCGTGAATTCTTAAAAATGATTTTGTCTCAACAAGGTCAAGGCATTGTTGCAAAAGATGGTTACATTCCATTACCAGCAAAAGTGGTTAAGAAAACGCTTAAGAGCTTAGGTTTGTAATATAGCTAGTTGATGATCATGCAGTAAAAAACGCTCGGGGGATTTATCCCCCGTTAGCGTATTTGATGAACCCGTTATGTATATAACACTCGGCAATGCCGCTACAATGGCCCGCCGTTTTAGCTAACAAAGTGATAAAGCGAATTATGAGTACGCCTTCAACACCCGAAATTAATTTTGATACGCCCGCCTTGAGACGTCATCGTAAGGGCCGTGCGATTAAAGACCAGCTTGCAAAAGGTGGTATTGCCGTTGGTGGCCTAAGCATTATTGGTGCTGTGCTATTAATTTTCTTTTATTTACTTTACGAAGTGGCACCTATGTTTGTGCCAGCCGATGTTGAGCAAAAGGCTCAATACGACATCCCTAGTCAACAGGCAACATCTGCATCCCCCACATTATTATTAGCCATGGAAGAGCAAGCCGAAGTGGCGTTGCGAATTCAAGGCAATGGTGATTTCACCTTTTTTGCAGTAGAGAATGGTGATGTCATTAAGCAGTATCGCTTACCGTTGCAAGGTGATATCAGTGCATACGATATCAATACCCAAGCTTCTCGCGAAATGGCGTTTGTTAACAAAGATGGCGATGTGTTCATTGCCAAGCACAACTACCGAATTACCTACCCAAACGACGTGCGTTTGATTACGCCGAAAGTTGATTTTCCATATGGCGAAACGCCATTACAGATATTTGATCAGCCAACCAAAGTTAAAAATATTTCATTACGTGATGGCGAAGATGCGTTTGTTTTAGCCGCCATCGACGAAACAGGGTTGCTGCACGTAACACGTTTTAATAAAGAAGTAGATTTCTTAAGTGATGAAGTGGTGCTTGAATCTGAACGCATCACCTTGCCGAAAATATCAGGCGACATTAATCAAGTTGAAATCGATCAAGGCATGAACTGGATGTTTGTGTTGGCCGATAAACGACTATTGCATGTTATTAATTTAGAGCGTGGCGCATTAGAGCAAACCGTGACGCTGGATGATGTGGGGGTGATTACCAGTCTGGATATGCTATTAGGTGAGAACTCACTGTTAATTGGTACCAGCACTGGCCAAGTGAGCCAATGGTTCATGGCACGTAAAGAAGGCAAGTGGCGTTTACAACAAGTACGTAACTTTGAGATGCAACACGGTGAAGTGAAAACCATTTCAACTGAGCAACGTCGTAAAGGCTTCTTTGTTGCCAGTGTTGAAGGCCACGTAGCAATTTTTCACAGTACAGCCCATCGCACCTTATTTAATGAGAAATTAGTCGATAGCGAAATCGTCAATCTGACGATTAGCCCGCGTGCGAAAGATTTATTAATCGAAACCGAAGACGGCAAGATCACCCACTTTAAAGTAGACAATGAACACCCAGAAATCTCATGGTCATCTATGTGGGATGAGGTTTGGTATGAAGGTTATGAAGGTGACACATACACTTGGCAGAGCTCGTCTTCATCATCTGACTTTGAGCCTAAGTACTCCTTGGTGCCTTTGGTGTTTGGTACGTTAAAAGGTGCTTTTTACGCCATGATGCTGGCTGCACCACTTGCTATCGCAGGTGCAATTTATACCGCTTACTTCATGGCTCCGGCTTTGCGTCGTAAGGTCAAACCGATCATCGAATTAATGGAAGCCTTACCTACGGTTATTTTGGGTTTTCTTGCGGGCTTGGTATTAGCGCCTTTCATTGAAAATAATTTGCTTGGCATTTTTATTATGATGATCGTGGTGCCCATCGCCATGTTAGCGTTTGGTTTTACTTGGGTGAATTTGCCCGCCAAGATTCGTCATGCGGTGCCAGATGGCTGGGATTCAATCTTACTGATTCCGGTTATTATTTTAGCGGTTTATGTGGCTATTCAATTTAGCCCAGCCCTTGAAAGCCTATTCTTTGGCGGCTCAATGACAACCTGGTTGAACAACGACCTTGGCGTGACCTTTAGTCAGCGTAATGCCTTAATCGTTGGCCTTGCCATGGGCTTTGCCGTGATACCAACAATTTTCTCCATCGCTGAAGATGCGATTTTCAGTGTGCCAAAATCCTTAACCTATGGTTCACTTGCCTTAGGTGCAACCCCTTGGCAGACCATGATCAAAGTTGTTTTGCCAACCGCGAGCCCTGGTATTTTCTCTGCCCTAATGATTGGTCTAGGCCGTGCGGTAGGTGAAACCATGATCGTATTAATGGCAACGGGTAATACACCGATTACCGATATGAATATTTTTGAAGGCATGCGTACCTTGGCCGCCAATATCGCGGTAGAAATCCCAGAGTCTGAAGTGGCCAGTACCCACTATCGCATTCTTTTCCTAACCGGTTTTGTCTTGTTCTTGTTTACCTTTGTATTCAATACCGCAGCTGAAACCATACGTCAGCGTTTACGCACTAAATACGGTCAGTTGTAGGAGATCGATTCATGAGAGTTTCAGTTAAAGAATGGATTAAATCCGGCTCACCATTTATTTGGTTAAATGCCGGTGCTGTCTCCATTAGTATCATTATGGTGTTGGGTTTAATTGGGTTTATTGCGGCAAAAGGCCTTGTGCATTTTTGGCCGGGTAAAATCATGGAGGCCTCATATATATTACCGGGTAACACGCCTGCTATTGTGATGGGTCAAATTAGCGATAGCGAGATGGTGCCTCAGTCACAACTAAAAGCCATTGGCTTGAATACCGAAGATGGCGCCACAGAAGCCAAGCGTACTTTAATTAAAGTGGGTAACCGTGATGTTTATGGTGGCGACTTCCGCTGGGTACTTGAGCATCACCTAAGTAATATTGATTACCCTGAAAAAGCCATGGCGATTGAACGTCGAGAGTGGGGCAACTTCTATGGCTTTTTAGACAAAGTCTATGAAGGCGAAATACTGGTTGCAGATGGTCAGCAAGATCATGATAAGGCATGGCAGCATTTTCAAACCTTAATTGAGCGTGCATTGTCCATTCATGATGAAATCATTGATATTCAAAAGCATGACATTGGCGCGATCAACTATGAAATTGAACGCCTACGTTTAAAGCAGCGTTCTTATGAGTTAAAAAATAACTACGGCGAAGAACAAAAAGCGGAGCTAGAGCAGGCGCGTCAAACCCTCGATGCTGAGTATCAAGGTTATCAAGCGCAGCTTAATGCGCTTTATGCCGCATTGGCCCGTGACCACTTCACTGCCATCGAAATGGGCGGACAAAGTGTGCATATCGAAATGTCCGAAGTCGTTCGTGCATTTGAACCAAACAATATGAGCTTCTTTGAAAAAGTCGGTCATTACTTTTCTAAAGTGGGAGAGTTTTTAGGTGACGACCCTCGCGAAGCCAACACCGAAGGTGGGGTGTTCCCTGCGATTTTTGGCACCGTACTTATGGTTATTTTAATGGCCATCATGGTGACGCCTTTGGGCGTCGTGGCAGCGGTGTATCTTCGTGAATACGCCAAGCAAGGCACCATTACCAAGATTATTCGCATTGCTGTGAATAACCTAGCCGGTGTGCCATCGATTGTTTATGGTGTATTTGGTCTAGGTTTCTTTGTGTACTTTCTTGGTGGCACCATTGACGAACTCTTCTACCCAGAAGCATTGCCGTCACCAACATTCGGTACCTCCGGTTTGTTATGGGCATCCATTACCTTAGCGCTGTTAACGTTGCCAGTTGTGATTGTTGCCACGGAAGAAGGTTTAGCCCGTATTCCGCGTATGATTCGTGAAGGTTCTTTAGCGCTGGGTGCAACCAAATGGGAAACCCTAACGCGCGTTATTTTACCGATGGCAAGCCCTGCCATGATGACAGGTGTGATCCTAGCTGTTGCCCGTGCCGCAGGTGAAGTGGCACCCCTTATGTTGGTAGGTGTGGTGAAGTTAGCGCCAACCTTGCCATTAAATGGCAACTACCCATTCTTACACCTTGATCAAAAATTCATGCACCTTGGCTTCCATATTTATGACGTGGGTTTCCAAAGCCCGAACGTTGAAGAGGCTCGTCCATTGGTATACGCCACGGCATTATTATTAGTGATTGTGATCGCCTTATTGAATTTATCTGCGATTTATATCCGTAACCATCTACGTGAAAAATACAAATCATTAGAGATGTAACGTCATGGATGCAACGCGAGCGTAGGGATGCGCAGCAGCGACATGTTTCAGATCAGTCACGACTAAACATGAAACATGTGAAACCGAATTTAAAAATATAGTGAATGAAATAATGACACAAACAACAGAGAAAAAAGGCCACAGTCTCGATATATCTTCCATGGGGCGCGAATCAAAGCATCTGGATATCAGCAAAGAAATCCCAGCGCTAAAAGTGAATGATTTGCGTCTAAGCTATGGTGATAAAGAAGCACTACACGGCATTGATATGATCATTCCGAAAAAACGCGTAACCGCGTTTATTGGGCCATCGGGTTGTGGTAAATCAACGTTACTGCGTTGTTTCAATCGTATGAATGACCTAGTGGATGGTTGCAGCATCACCGGTAAAATTTTACTGGATGAGCAAAATATTTATGAAAAAGGAGTCGATGTTGCTGAGCTTCGTCGTCGTGTTGGCATGGTATTCCAAAAGCCAAACCCATTTCCAAAAAGCATTTATGAAAATGTGGCCTATGGTTTGCGTATCCAGGGGATTAATAAAAAGCGTCAAATTGATGAAGCCGTTGAATGGGCATTAAAAAGCGCAGCCCTTTGGAACGAAGTAAAAGATCGCCTACACGAAAGTGCATTAGGCATGTCAGGTGGTCAGCAGCAACGTCTTGTGATTGCTCGTACCATTGCAGTGAAACCTGAAGTGCTATTATTAGATGAACCGGCATCGGCTCTTGACCCTATTTCGACATTAAAAATCGAAGAGCTGATTCATGAATTAAAAAATAACTTCACCATCGCCATCGTAACCCACAACATGCAACAAGCGGCGCGTGTTAGTGACTACACCGCGTTTATGTACATGGGCGACATGGTTGAGTTTGGCGATACCGATCAGTTGGTTACCAATCCGAAGAAGAAACAGACCGAGGATTACATCACAGGTCGTTACGGCTAGGTAACCAGCCACACGCAAATTTACTTGCTCTGGTTTTGTTGAATGCCTCGTGATCGTTAATAAAATACTCGAGAATGTTTGCCAGATCAGAGCGACGCCATTAACCCTGTTATTCGTCTTCATAAACGAAACAGTACTTGGAAAATGATATTCAGCTAGACATAGCTAAGGGGAAAACCATGGACTTAACAAACGATGCCCATACTGACCACATCAGTCAGCAATTTAATGATGAGCTAGAGCGGGTAAAAAGCCACGTATTAGAAATGGGTGGCTTGGTCGAACAGCAAGTTGGCGATGCGATTAAATCGGTGATTGACGCCGTCAGCGACCTTGCGGTGAATGTACGCGCCACCGACAAACGCATTAACCAAATGGAAATCGACATCGACGAAGAATGCACAC
>JAWUXY010000133.1:0-19754 GCA_034111105.1 Bermanella sp.
AGCAGGTAGTGTATTTTCATTAGAAAACTTAGCAACAGGAACTGGAATAACGGATGAAAATTTTAGTCAAATAGTTCCAGTTAGTATGGAGTACGCAATTGCTGATTTAGCTCTTGGAAAAAATGATGGAGTTGTTAAAGCGTTTTACAGAGTACCGAATACAAATAATCTCTATTCGGTAACATCTAAAACTAAGATCTATCTTACAAATTTTGAAACAAGAGAGGTATTAGGAAATTGGCCCCTAACCCCTTGGGCTAATGCCGTTCGCATGAAAGGCGAAGGCACCAACTGGAAAGCTCGTCATATCATTTCAGCCGCGTTAGCGGGTAATGTTCCTAAAGTCGATAACCCAAACGTCATGGTGCTAAATGAACCTGCTTATGAATTACCTTCTTTCAAAAAATTCATTGGTTGCTTAGCGAATACACCATTGCGATATGGCGACATAGACACCAATGAATCAAACGAATTGGTTTTAATCTTAGATCAAGACTTAGTCGTCTTTTCACCTGAACAACAAAAAATCATTTTCTCCACTACGTTTTCTATTTCTGATGAGTTAAGGCCTGAACAAGTAGAAAGTTGGTTTGACGGTAAAGAAAGTGATGTCACTACGCAATACGTAGCCGAAAGTGGTGTCGGTAATCGTTTAAATGCGGCCTTTGCCGCAACACGCTCGTTCGCCAAAATATTCATAGACGATTTTAATAACGACGGAAAAAAAGACATCATAGTTTGGCGAAAATTGTATGAATCAAGATTAAAAACCGATCCAGTTCTAGGCTTCACATTAGAAGCCGAACTGTTTGTTCATTACCAACTAGAAAATGGAGAGTATCAACTACAAACCAGCGCCCCAGCCGAAAACAGCGAATTTGCATGGGATGATGCGCAACAAACAGAAATTAAAGGCTGGCTAGATTCTAAAAATCTCACATGGCAAAAAGGCTTCCCATCCAAATCAGAATGCGCCAGACAAGAAGGGCAACTCATTCCTGAAATGCATGACCCATTATTAAATGACCCAGACGTCTTAAAATAAAACATAGAAAAGCACGCTCAACACGTGCTTTTTTAATCACCTGTGATTTTTTGTTGGCCCGGTTGCAATAGGCAGTGCTGAACTTTATAAAGTTGTGTTTTTAATGAGTAAATATAACAAGGTTGTTGGCGAACGCCCAGAAAAATACGATTGTACTAAGCCTCTGTAAGCTGATGATAAAAGACTGAATTATCTTATCTTGGCTCGTTACAATAGCGTGATACGAATAGAGAAATCTCATGGCATTTCGATTCATTAAATAAGGTTATACGATGAATTTAGTAAAATATGGAATTTTAAGACTAGAACAGCTAATAACAACATCTGTATTTTTGAAGCTCAGTGGCATTGCCTATTTGCTTTTATCCTGCCTTTTTATTTTGGTTATGTACATTTGGGATTTTCAAATCATAGATGAAATGTATACGAAAGACGTTATTCTTGCTCACATAGGTGCCATGAGTGAAACACAAAAGCATGTTCATGCTGTAATGACAGCAACGCTTGATGTTGTTTATCCTTTTACATATGGGTTTTTTCAAGCTGGCATGGCGTTGCGTTATTTTGGTTCTTGGGGAAAATGGATTGCTCTTTTAAGTCTTGTTTGCATACCATTTGATCTGGTTGAAGGTTTTTCACAGGTTATGCTGCTCACTGGCTCTTTACAATACGTTGAACTTAAAGCGGTCGTGACGCCAATAAAGTTAGCTTTATATTTACCCGGCCTAGCTTTCGCATTAATTGCTGTAATCGTCGCACTTAAGCTATCAAAGCGTAAAACAGTTAAATGATCAGTGAGTATTGGTTGCAAATTATTAAAGCAAGTTAAACCAGTTTACTCCTTTAATACGAAGCAAAGCTACGTGTCTGTTGAGACGTTAAGATGGCTTAATCGTGCGAAGAACTCGCGATTGGCAGTTGTAAAATATTCACTAATATATTTAAGTATGCCGTGGTACGCATAAACAATTGCGCAGGTAAAACCACCCAATATTCAAAACGGATAAAAACTAAAAAAGGCAGTGCACATTAGTACACTGCCTTTTTTATAGTGATAATTATTAAATTTTATTTGTAATAAACATCACCATGACCGTGCGGTATGTATTTAGCTAACCCTGTTTTTTCATCGTACTTCATGCCTCTTGTGGCGTAGTTCGCTGTTTGGGTTTTGGTGTTGCTCGATTTTAATGCGGATCCTTTAAAGCTGCTGGCTTCTACCGCTGATTCAGGGAACAATTGACTGCGCATCGCGTAGGTTGTGCCCACGTATGCTAATGCTTTTGCGTTGTATGTAAGGGTTTCAGATTCAATGTTTACGATGTCATCACACACTTTGTGATAGCACTTATCGTAGGCTTCACCGGCAGTGCCTCCCCAAATAGTTGCTTCCTCTTCAGACTTAGCGACTTCTGCTCCGGTAAACAGGCCACCAAAAGCAATGCCTTTGTCTGCAAAGCCTGCGTAATCCGAACGCTTCGATAATGCGCTTGGAGCGATCTTTAGGTTATTTTCATTGAAGAAAAAGTTAAAGGTTGCTTCAATATCTGCGGTGCCGTGCGGTGGTAAAAAGGTTCCATCATAGGCATTTGCATCATCGTCCATGGTGTCAGACAAATCGCCGTCATATACAAAATAGACAGGATTCGGTGAGGCGATCATGTCAAAGTTCAAGTACATTGCCACATCAATTGCTGTTGGAAAGCGTGCATTAACTTCTGCAACAACGGCGTCTTTTTCTGCTTCAGTCCAATTGTCTTTTTTGCTAGGGTCTAATTTGAACTCAACAGCAACGGATTTAAATAACTCATCTTCTATTGGCCCAAATGTTGAATCGACGTAGTGTTGTGAACCAACTAATCCGGACTCTTCAGCCGACCACCATGCAAAACGAATTTTATTAATGGGTGTTTGTTCAGATTTGGCAAATTGAATGGCGTACTCAAGCAGCCCTGCGGAGCCTGAACCATTATCGTTTATCCCAGGGCCTTCTTGAACGCTATCAAGGTGTGCGCCGAGCATAACAACTTGGTTAGCATTGCCTTTTGCGGTTTCTGCGATGACATTGTTTGTATTAACGACGTTGTTAATGGCAGAAATATTGATTTTTGCTTGTGCATCTTGCAGTTTGTAAATCTGAGAACCAAGATCAAAGGATCCACTAAGCACCGGGATACTCACGGTGCTATCTTCACCTAGGGTTCCGCCGAGCGGTCCCATTCGGCCTTCACCGTTGCCATCATTAAAAATGAGCGTGGCAATTGCACCGGATGCTTCTGCGTTACTTGCTTTTATATTAAAGCTACAAGTACCACGTTGTATAACGGCTATTTTGCCTTCAACCCCTTTACCATCAAAGTCACTTGCTTCGCAGCCATCTGAGTAGTCGTATGTGTCTGCATCGATTGCTGAAAAGCTAGGCGTAATAAAAACCATATCTTTTGCGCCATCAATGATAGCTGACCCTGAATAAGTCATGGTGCCGAAATTAAAATCCTCTTCATTTTCATCTGCGTTTTGTGGTTGGACAATATTTTCATCACCGTTACCCGAAGCGGTTGAGAGAACCAAACTACTCGGTGCGAGTTGTTCCCATAGACGAAAATCAAATGGCTGAAGTGTGACTTCATACCCAGCTGTTTCTAGCTGCGCTTTAATGTAGTCAGTAGAGGAGTTATATCCAGCGGTGCCGGCTGCTCGTGTTGAAACATCGTTAACCATATTTTCATTAGCAATACGCTGAAGGTTGATGAGGTGTGACTCAACGGATTCAGTGGTAATTTTTGAGCTTAATAAATCTTTTGGTTCTATTTTTTTGTCATTGTCACCGCCATTACTGCTGCTGCCACAGCCAGTTAATGAAAGTGCGGAGATCGCGCTTGCCAGAACAAGTTTTTGAAAAGTCATTTATGCGTACCTTATATTTTTTTTGTTGGTATGGAACCAACGAACGAACGCAAGATGTAACTAAATAATTAATTAGTCAAGTGGATAATTTTAGATTTGCTTTTGGTGCAGTAGTGCATCTCTTTAGAGCAAAAGATAATTTATAAAATTTTAAATATGAATTAAATCGATAGAAATATTAAAAAATAATCATAAAACTAAGGTATTTAGAGTAATACTTAAAAAACGATTAATTAAACTCATCCTTTAATCTAATTGTAATAAAATATTAATTTTAATTTTAATTTTTAAATATGAAAAATTTGTTTAATTTTTGTGTTTGTATGGATATTTATTGTTTTTAATGCACCAATTTGGAGTGACATAAATAATGTGTCTAACGTATTTAAATAAAAATTTATGAGTAAACACAAAAATTTATAAAATAATCATGAGAAAATAAGCAGAAAAATGGCGAGTTTAGTCTTTAGTCAAAAAACGATAGGCTACAGAATAAAGGCGTTAACAATCGAGATATTAGATTAAATGTCAATCTCGTCTCTGGATTGGTGAAAAATATGAAGGTGTATTTTGAAGACCAATTAAGTCTAGTATAAAAATGGCGGTGTCCATTTTATAAGGGGGAATATCACCGCCGTTTACTGCTTTAAGATGATAAGTCAGGTTTTATAATTATGTATTCTTTTTAACCTTTAATATTTTTAATTAAAACCTCAATTGTATTTAACTGAGGTCTTTTTATTCTTATAGATCAAAAGCGCAATTAATGATCAATCGCACGATCCGGAATAATCCACAAATAATCCGTACGACTTAACCCTTTTATACAAGCGGTTTCTGGCGTTAAGTAGGTTAATAAGCCAGGGCAATCTGGGTTTTGATAGCTTGCGGTACCCGCGCGAAAATCCGGTGCCGTGGGCCAACCAGCACGAATGTGGCAATTGCGACAACTGGTTGCAATAGGATGAATCACGCCTTCTATGTATGGGTTCACCGCAATATCCATTTCGCCTTTGTCATTAGGCGGTACAGCGTAGGAATCCGTTAATAAATAATGCTGCCACGGGCCTTGTGCATGGGGCAGTACCGGGCGGTTTTTTCCGTATGGGTTGTTTGGATTATTGATTTCTTCATCGTCTGCCCACCAAACGCTTTGCAGTGTCCAGCTTGGTATCTCTTTTGTATTTACGTGCATGGCGACGGTGACAAGGTAGTCGCCTACGTTAAACGGTTGGTTATTTGCCCAATAACTGGCGGAGCGAATGATGGCTTTATCTTCTTCATTAAAGCTATCCCAATCTGCTTGGGTCACTTTGTGAAAATAAAAATCATTGATGCCATATACTTTTGCGGTTTGTTTGACGGTTGGCATCATGGCGGGGCTTTTATTTTTGGGTATAGAGCCTTTTGGGCAATACCAATTTTTTTGATGCTGGCGCACGCCATATAAAAACGCCACTTCAGCTTGCTCACCAACTTGTTTCCCGCTTGGATCAATGGCAACTAAGTCATTCCAAATTTCATAGCCAGCGTAGGTTGGGTTGTTCGGTTTGATTTGATTTTTCCAAACGGGAATTGCAGTAAGGCCATTGGCTTTGACAGGCCAATACATGTGCTTGGTAACGATAGAGCGCTGGCTTACTTCTATGTCTTGCTTTTGCTTGTATTTTTCATCTAACGTTGATTGCAGGTACAACTTACCTTTGCGAATGCTTTTAAATGCTTCTTTACTAAGGGACTCAGTGGCAATCATTATGTCGCCATTGTTTTGAAAATTCTTGCCGTCTCCTATGGCGGGTTGGCCATGCGTGTCGTAAGAAATAACGCTTGAATAGGTTTTTTGCACGTCACTAGGTACGCAATAAATAGGTGCCTTAGTATCGACGTTAGGCACATTGGCGGCGTTGATGTGTCGTAAGGTTTTTGGCACAAAGGGTTGTGCAGGTTTTGATGTTGGGTCTGAGGGTGCTGCTTTAAATGCTGCGGTGGTGTTTTGCCAGCTATACCAAATAGGCCAGCCTGTGTTGTCGTCAGGTTGCATAATACCGGCCCACATTTTCCAAGCGTGGTGACGAATGACGGCTTTGTTTCCGCTGTCGGTGGCTTTTTGCAGTGCCGCTATGTGTGTCATGTAGCCGTAGCCAGAAGGGAAGGGTTGGTAGCTTGCATCTGCATCCTCTTTTTTCTCTGACGAGCATGCCGCCAAGAAAATTAGCCAGATGAGTATGGGGATTTTTTTCATCATTCTCTCTCATTATTGTGTGTGATTAATCAATTGAGTATTCATACAGCTAATGCAGCCAAAACAGACTTGCTATAGAGATTTTAGATGCTAATAATTAAATGCCACATTATGACGAGAAATGATTGGTACTTAGAGCTTAGTTAATGGCAGCCTAATTATTCTAGATTGCCATTTTAGTGTGTGCGCTAGAGGATAAAAACGTTTTAAAACCCAACGCTTAGCTGAATGCCTTGGCCTGTCGGCATGAGTTGCCAGTTCCAAGTGTCTGCGGTTTTAGCTTGCCCTAGCTGCTGGTAGTCTTGCCAGTCTTGTGTTGCGCGAGAAGGTTGTGTGAAGATATTTATTTCACTAGAGATAATGCCGCCCACAGCGGATGCGATGCCGTCTTTTCTATCCCCATTTTTTGCTATGTATAAACCGGCCAGTAGATTAAAGGCTACGGCCACGCCATGACGCTTAACGCTGTGAATGTTTGAGGCGCGTAAAGCACGTGTCTTTAATGCCTCTTCGGCTTGTTTAAGGCGATGGATTTTATAGGCGCGGCTGTCTTTTTCGCATTCATAGCAGGTGGGCGTTTGATAAATTCGGCTGCTGGGTAATGGGTTTGCGTAAATGGAGGCAAAGGCAAGAATGGATTTTATAGCGCTAACACGAAATTGTACTTTTTCATCATGAGTATCAGCGGATGACCAGCGGGTCGTCTCCACAATGGAGGACGCCGCATAAATGCCTCCCCAGCCATGTTGCCACCAAAACGCGTTATGGTGCTGATCGGTGAGTCGGCTTTTGATAAATTGATAGCGGCTATCTAAGGCTTCATCGGATAACGTGTGCAAATCGCGGGCATGAGTTAAGTCAGATACCGTCAATAATATAACGACACACGTCAATAAACATTTCGTTTGATACAAGGGGCCAGACATATTTGAGTGTCCTGAATGATTTATTCTATTTTATCGATAACCCTCTATTTTGAAAGATAAAATGCCATCTACATATTTACGCACTTTGACCTTGTACATAATTATGTGAGGTTATGATTAAGGCATTATGTTTTATTTGTATTCCTTTATAGGCAAAATAAGAGGTAAATACTCAAAGTGTGATGGTATTACACGCATTACTTTGCCAATAAAAATTATTTTTTTGCGTATTTATGCCACGTCTTTTTCTTCTTTGTGCTCTAGACCAGAAATAATACCATCGGCCATTAAACGCGACAGTGCTTTGATAATATCGGTTTGTTGTGATGTAAAGCCGTGCTCTAGATTACACGCGAACATGAGAATAAATTCGTTGTGTTGGTGACACTTAAACGAATAACCAACAATATGTTGAGCCATTGTATTTTTATGCAATTCACGTAAAAAACGCTCATCATGTCGTTTAATGGATAACTGGCGCAGTGCAGGTAAGTCGAGCCACTGTGTGTCGAGTGCTGATAATAAATCACGACCAAAAGATTTATTCAGCGTTACGTGTCGATGTTTAAAGTTGGCGTCGAGCGATGCTGGTACCGAGCTCTTAAGTATGGCTTGTGTGTCGTTAAAGGTCATTAAGCCAATCCAACTGCACCCTAGCGCGTCTTTACTGCTGTCGTAAATACGTTGCAATTTTGTCGGAACGTTACCGGGTTTATTCACATCACCGAGCATATCCATTAAAAGCTTTGAGCGTGATGATAAATCGTTGAATGCAATTTGCAGTTGTTTGGCTTCACCCACGCCATTTACAGTGACTTTTTTACCGTAGTTGCCTGCGGCCACTTCTTCACATACTTTTGTTGTTGAAATAATTGGGCGTACAATAAATTGTGCGAACAAGGCCAGAATAATCGAAATAACAGCCAGCACCACAGCGGATATTAACCAATTAATGAGTGCTTGTTGGCTGTTAAACCAGTGATTGGCTGAGTCTACCTTGGTGTGCAACTCTGTAATGCGGTTGGTCAGGTTTTCTTGCGTACTGATAATATGATCCGCCGCCCACTCTAGGCGAGGCTCTGAAGGGTCACCTATTTCATCATTTAGGTTGTTTAAAAAAGTTTGCCAAAAGGTTTGCCACGAAGCTTGTTGAGTAAACGCGGATTCAATGGGCGAGTCACCGGCAAAAAGCAGGTTATAAGCGGCATTGCTGTGCAAATGGGTCACGGGTGCTTGCGCATTGACAACGGTTTGATCAATAGAGCTAAGCAATTGTTGAAACTGTTTATAAAACACGGCCACATCACGGTTATAGCTTTCGAAATCACGCGGCGCATTTAATTTATAGTGTTGGGCTTGTTGTTGCAGGCTTGCCACATCTAATTCAAGTTTGCTTATTTGGCTCTGCCAGTCCCTTAGATGGTTTTGTATCTTAGAGGCTTGCTGCTGACTGAAGGTGAGTGCGGCGACACATAAGATCAGAAGTAAAGCGCCAGCTATAAACTGGGCCATAATGTTTTTACGCAAATTCATGAGGCTTACCTACTATTATTCGGCTTTATGAGTGGCCTGAAATAGAAAGGTTCCTGATGATAGGTGTCTGTGCTGGAACACTTAATCCCAGCATCTATTACCTATGATATCGGGCTCATAGGTAATGCAAATATGAATCGCTATTCTTTATGCATGACCTCAAACAAACGCAGCTTCACTTGCCCTGCTTTCTTCTCGCGATGCAGGCGCCAGTGTTTTGGGATGTTTAACTCGTTAATCTCTTGCTCACTTTCTATATACACCCAGCCATTTACCTTGATTAGGTTGTGTAGCTCAATGAGTTCGACACACTTTGGTAGCAAGCCCTTACCAAAAGGCGGATCTAGAAAAATAATATCGTAGGGTGTTTGTAACGTTGTCAGTATTTGCAGCGAATCACCCATGTGCACGTTGCAGTTGCTGGCGTTTAAGGTTTTTGCATTTTCTTGTAATTGCTTAGCGGCTTTTTGGCTTCGCTCTAATAAGCTGACAAATTCGGCTGCTCTTGATAATGCTTCAAAGCCCAACGCGCCAGAGCCCGCAAACACATCTAAGACTTGTGCGCCGGGCAAATACGGTTGTAGCCAATTAAAGACAGTTTCACGCACGCGGTCGGTGGTGGGACGTAAACCGTCAACATCGGGAAAGGGCAGTTGGCGCGAGCGCCATTGGCCGCCAATGATACGTAAACGATTACCTGTGTGCTTAGCCATGAAATACCTGTGAAAAATACTAATTCTGCTGTGGTTGCAGCCACTGCTGTTTAACAGCCTGCCAGTCTTTTTTTTGCCAGCCATCAATGACAGCAAACTGTTTGTGCATAAAGCTACTGGGTAGGTGATAACGATTTAACCGCACTAATAATTCACTTAAAGCCGATGCGGTTTGGGTGCGAGCGATGGCGTCTTTGATGCTCTGACGTTTTGCTTTGCGCATAATATCGGAATCTAAGTCTGTGTCTATGCTGCTCAGCAAGCTGGGCCAGTCTTCGACAACTAAAGTGTTGTTCGTATTGGCGCTGATGAATTGCATTTGGGTGACTTGATACTGCTTAAGTATGTTGACCATCATCATTTGATCAGCCAGTTGCTCGGCTTGTTCATAGTTACCGGGCAAAACCACTATGCCTAAGTTGCCCTGTTGATAAGTCCCACTTGTTTGGGCTTCATGTTTTGCCGTTAAGCTGGCTGTGTAAGGGCTTTTGGGCAGTAATGATTCCATGATGACTTGTGCGGCTGTTTCGTTAATGTTGCCGGTGATGCTGGCGAATAAACGGTTGGGATGTAAAAAACCTTGCTGAAATTTTTGCACCGCCGCGCGATGAATACCACTAATGGTTTCTTGTGTGCCGTGCTTGGGGCCTTGATAAGGGTGGTGTGAATAAGCCTGTTGCCACAGTGAACTCACGCGATTAGGCAAAATATTTTTGGCGGTGTTTAATGCATCGGCCGGTAAGTTAGGTCGATACACTAACGCTTTTAAACCTTTGATTTGCTCATTCATGGTTAAAGCATCGGTGCTGAGTTTTATACTCATTTCAATAAAGTCAGGGCTAAATGTGGTATGTGCCGGTAGATTTAATTGGCGTGCTTGATGATTTAATAAACTGACTAACAGTTGGCTAGTGCCGGCTGAAAAAGGCGATTGGTTGTAACTAAAACCGGCCAAGTAATGGAGCTGGATATAAATATGGTCATCCAGTTTAGGGTTAAACCAGATGCGCGCACCGCTGTCAGTTTGCCAAACACTAATGTCGAGTTTTGGCGCAGGCGGCAGATCAATTTGGCCATTATCTTTTGAGGCTTGTCCAAAAATGAGAATCAGCACAATGCAAACCAAGATGAGAATGTTCAAACTGGCGCGACTAAAAGTAGGTTTCTGGTCGATGGGCATACTCTGTCCTTAGCGGCCTAGTTATTATTATGGCAGGCTGAACTCATAGCGGTATTTAAAGGCGACTGATGTTAGAATAGCCCTTTTATAGCATTAGGTGGAACTAGGCCCATGTTTGGCTGGGGAAAATCGAAAAAAAAGGCGGAAAACGCCGCTAAGACTCAAGCAGAAGGCAATACGGTTGAGCAAGAATTAGCCAGTGAGCCTCAAACTCAAGAGCCAGTTGCAAATGCGCAACCAGAGCCTGTTAACGTTGAAGCACCTGCACAAGAACCGATTCACGCACCAACTCAAGTAGCGGTACCCACCAAAACGGATGTTAAAGACGAAGATGCACCCGCCGCTAAGGCCGGTATTTTTGCGCGCATCAAGGCGGGTTTGTCACGTACACGTTCTGGCTTGGCTGGTGGTTTGGGTGATTTGCTGCTGGGCAAAAAAGAAATCGATGACGACTTATTAGAAGAAATCGAAACTCAATTATTGATGGCGGATATTGGCGTTGCCGCTACGCAAGACATCATCAGTGATTTAACGGCCCGTACATCGCGTAAAGAATTAAAAGATTCTGGTGCTTTATATGAAGCACTAAAAGTGAGCCTGACAGAATTATTAGAGCCGTGCCATGCGCCGCTGACGATTCCTAAGTCTGATGGGCCCTTTGTGATTTTAATGGTCGGTGTGAATGGCGTAGGTAAAACCACCACCATTGGCAAGATGGCAAAGCGCTTTCAAGCCGAAGGCAAATCAGTCATGTTGGCGGCAGGTGATACTTTCCGTGCGGCGGCAGTAGAGCAGTTGCAAACCTGGGGTGAGCGTAACAATGTACAAGTGGTGGCTCAACATACTGGCGCAGACAGTGCTTCGGTTATATTTGATGCCGTGCAAAGTGCCAAGGCTAAAGGCGTTGATGTATTAATTGCAGACACCGCAGGGCGCTTGCAAAATAAAGCGCATTTGATGCAAGAACTTGAAAAAGTCGTGCGCGTTATGAAAAAAATTGATGAAACCGCGCCCCATGAAGTGATGCTGGTATTAGACGCAGGCACGGGCCAAAACGCTCTAAGCCAAGCCAAATTGTTCCAGCAAGCTGTTGGTGTAAACAGCATTAGTTTAAGTAAGCTAGATGGCACCGCGAAAGGGGGGGTTATCTTTGCAATTGCGAAAGAATTAGCCTTGCCTGTTCGCTTTATTGGGGTGGGCGAGCAGATAGATGATTTACGTCCATTTGATCGTGAGCAGTTTATTAATGCCTTGTTTGCAGACGATTAAGTTGGATAAGCCAACAACATAAAATAATAAATAGCAGGATGGTTTGTGTGGCCCACGTTCTTTTTGATCGCGTCAGTAAAAGTTATCCCGGTGGCCATCACGCCCTTTCGGACTTAAGTTTTGAGCTTGCCCAAGGGGAAATGGCCTTCTTAACCGGCCATTCTGGTGCGGGTAAATCGACCCTGCTCAAGCTGATTATGTTGATGGAAAAAGCCAGTAAAGGTGAGGTGCTCGTCGATGGCGTTAACCTTGCCCGTGTTGCCAACAACCAGATCCCTTACCATCGTCGTCGTGTCGGTGTTGTCTTTCAAAACCACCAATTACTCTTCGATCGCAGCGTATTTGAAAACGTCGCGCTGCCGTTGCGTATTAGCGGCTATACCAGTCGTGACCTTGAGCGCCGCGTGCGTGCCGCACTGGACAAAGTCGGCCTTTTGAGCAAAGAAAAGCAAAATCCAATCGAATTAAGCGGTGGTGAGCAGCAGCGTGTGGGCATTGCCCGTGCGGTGGTGAATAAACCAAGCTTGATACTGGCCGATGAGCCC
Organism: Bermanella sp.; assembly: GCA_034111105.1. Lineage (GTDB taxonomy): Bacteria > Pseudomonadota > Gammaproteobacteria > Pseudomonadales > Oceanobacteraceae > Bermanella. The sequence continues at coordinate 12,361 of JAWUXY010000133.1, forward strand.
ACCGGTAACCTTGATCCTAAGCTTTCGAGCGAGATTATGGGTTTGTTTGAGCAGTTCAACGGTGTCGGCGTCTCAGTATTGGTTGCCAGCCATGATCTAGGCTTGATCAACCGCATGGGTTACCGCGTAATAGGGTTAAGCAATGGCCGTTATGCGGGTGAACGTGCTGCAGGCGTGGGAGATGAACGTGGCTAAACCTTCACCTAAATCGAATAACCAGCAAAGCCGTGTCACCATTCAAAGCCAAAGTTCGGCTTATTTTCAGCATCATAAGCTCATGGCAGTTGATAGCTTGAAGCGCTTACTAGCGGCGCCGGGCTCAAGTTTAATGACCTGGTTAGTACTCGCTATCGCGTTGTCCTTACCCATGACACTTTATGTTTCATTAGAAAACGTTAAGCAGTTGAGCCGCAATTGGGATCAAACCAGCCAAATAAGCGTGTATCTTAAAAAAGGTGTATTAGAGCGCTTTGCCACCGACATGACACAAGAGATCACCAGTTGGCCTGAAGTCAGTAGTGCGGTTTACATTGGCCCAGAGCAAGCCTTAAAAGAATTCAGTGCCAGCACTGGCTTAAGCGACGTGATCTTTGGATTAGGAGATAACCCTCTGCCGGGTGTGATCAGCGTGATTCCGCGTCTTGCCAATCAAGATGAAAACACCCTAGAGCAGTTGCAACAAAAGCTGCAGTCCCAGCGTCATGTAGACTCAGTACAGCTCGATCTCATTTGGGTAAAGCGTCTTTATCAATTTATGGAGTTAGGGCAGCGCTTGGTATGGGCGTTAGCGGCATTACTGGGCTTGGCTGTTTTGTTGATCATTGGTAATACCATACGCTTGTCGATAGAAAGCCGACGTGATGAAATTCGGGTGGTGAAACTAGTGGGCGGCACCGATGCTTTCGTACGACGTCCATTTTTATACACAGGCCTTTGGTTTGGCCTAGGCGGTGGGCTCATTGCTTGGATATTACTGAGTATCGGACTTTTTTGGTTATCAGGGCCGGTTGAGCAGCTTATTAGCCTGTATGGCAGCGAGTTCACGTTAAAAGGTTTGGGTTTTGTTGATAGCCTGTTACTGATCTTTGATGGTGTGGTGTTAGGCTGGTTGGGTGCATGGCTGGCGGTTTCACGACATTTAAGCAGCATAGAGCCCTAATATCAGCATAAAGGCTGAATTGGCGGTTAATGTCCCAGGTGTGCAACAATTTATTGCTAACATATAAATAAATGGAACTCGTTCAGCCCTTGGCGCTCCAAAATACCGATGCTACACTGCATGACGTTAATTGTGCTGAATGTGAAATGAATAGGAGAGCACCCAAACAATGAACACAAGCTTGATGGCCCAAAACATCGCTAGTCTTACTCCAGGTCGTGACCTTGATGGCTACCTGAATGCGATCGGCGGCATTGCTGTGTTGACCGCTGATGAAGAGAAAGAAATAGCGGAACGCCTATATTACGAAGACGACATCGACGCAGCGCGTTACTTGGTTGTCTCACACTTACGCTTTGTTGTGCATATTGCTAAAAGTTACAGCGGTTATGGCTTGAACCAGTCTGACCTGATCCAAGAAGGCAATGTGGGCTTAATGAAAGCCGTAAAACGTTTTAATCCAGAAGTAGGCGTACGCCTAGTGAGCTTCGCTGTTCACTGGATAAAAGCCGAAATACATGAATTTATTCTTAAAAACTGGCGCATCGTTAAAGTTGCGACCACCAAAGCACAGCGTAAGTTGTTCTTTAACCTGCGCAGCGCTAAAAAGAAAATGGGTTGGATGAACGAATCAGAAGCGCAAACCATTGCTGATGATTTGGGCGTATCCCTAAGAGAAGTCAAAGAAATGGAAGGGCGACTCACCTCCCATGATACGGCTTTTGATAGCCCAGTGGCTGACGATGATGACACCGCGTACCAAGCGCCTGTTAACTACATCGAAGATCACAGCTTTGATCCGGCCGTAGCGGTTGAAAATGAAAATTATGAACAAGACAGTACGGCTCGCTTAAAAGAGGCCATGCTTGAGTTAGATGACCGCAGTAAAGACATTCTTATGCGTCGCTGGTTGCATGAAGACAAAGCCACTTTGCATGAGTTGGCTGCAGAATATGGTGTTTCAGCTGAGCGTATTCGCCAGTTAGAGAAAAACGCCATGAACAAGGTGAAAGGCTTAATTGAAGCAGACGCTTAATTAATACTATTCATTAAAAGGCCCGCTTAGTCGGGCCTTTTTTGTGCCTGCTTGATAGAGGTTGTGTTCTGACTTTTGATCCTCTGTGCCGCCCGCTTTAAAACCGAAGTATCTAATTTATGTGCTTAAACCTTCATTGTTAAAGATTGTTTACTGTCTAAGTGGTCAGTTTTAGCCGCGGGAATTGAGAATCAGTCTACAAATATTGAGTAAAATTCAACCATATCTAAGGTGTTTGTTGATCTAAAATAGCTCGCCTATATGATGTTGCTCATTACGGTAGCAACTCAGATGTCAATATTAGAATGAATCAAAATTTTCTCAAAACGGCGCTCATACTCTCGCTTAGCTGCTTTTTAATCGCATGCGGAGGGTCATCTGGTAAATCGTCTGAGCCCTCAGCGCCCGATAAAATAGACTTGGACAAGCCCGATAAAATAGACTTGGATAAGCCTGATAAAACAACGCAGCCGACACCATTAGAATTAGCTTTGGCGCAGGGTAAAGCCAGCTTAGTTGCCGATGGCGATGTCTTTCGCACTGGGGCGTTGGCGTTGATTCAACAAAAAAATCAAACGTATCATTCTGATATTCAACAACTACTCAATCTTAATAGCGACAACAGCGCGAAAGCAGATGGTTCTAGTTTGACCAGTATCGATTGGGATAACAGCCACGATGCTGCGCAACTTAGTGCTCAGTTTGGATTTAATACCCCTTTGTTATTTTCGAATACGACACAAAATAATGATGATGAATTGGTGCGTCAGCTTGCTGTGATTGGTAGTGAACAAGCCACTGAAGGCGTTGGTCGTTACTTAGTGATGGGCAGCAACCCAATGCGCACGGTGAAACGTGAAGGTGATATTAATGATCAAATGCAAACGCTAATGAATAACAGCATTAGCTGGTTGAGCCAAAGAACCGATTTTGATACTCGACCTTTAAACGTCGTTATTAGTCACCTTGATCAAAGTTATTATTTCCCAGATGACGTAGCCACACGAGAGTGGTTAGATGCACAATATTCTTCGCAGGTTCAATACAATGAACAGAATGTGTGTGATGGTGAACTGTTAGCATCTTGTATTACGGCTGATACCGATGTGTTGATTATTTCACAGCAGGGTTTGTCGGATGCAACCAAAATACAAAATATGATTGATCAAGTTGATGCGGCTTTAAAAGCCAATATCGGTATTTTGTATATGCATTGGGATGGTAATTTAACTGATTTAGGCGCGGCATTGTTTAATCGTTTGCATATCAGTTATGTAGGCGATAACTATTGGAAAAAAGCAAAATTAAAAAATGCGAATCCATTAGACCGAGCATTTGATATAGCCCCAAATATCGCAGCAATACAAACCTTATTAACGACGCTGGGTAATAAAAGCATTAGTTTCGATTGGAGCCAATGTGATAAGGAAGATTGCACTAAGGTTGCAAACTACCAACAAGCATTTTTAGATGGTGTCGGTCATGTTCGAGCTAACTTAAGAAACTTAGAAGATAATCAAGTAAATATTTTTAGTAAAGAGAATGAAAATACAGAAAAATATCTACTAGAAAAGCACCTTGTATTGTTATCTGATTCTTTACGCCAGGGCGTGACGTATCCAATGGATAAAACCTCAACACCGGATATCGACTTTATATCTGCGATATATTCAGACTTTGCTAATTACATTACTCGCCCTATAAACCCTGTGCAAAAAGATTTGGGTAATTTTAGTCGCAGTGATTTTTCGAGTGCCCCACGAATTGAAAAAAATGTGGAGCTGCTTAGTAAAAAATACTTTAGAGCGGCTGGAGTCTATGCGATTCCCGGTGAAACCGTAAAAGTAACACGCCTTGATAATGAAGCATTAACGACAAAAATATACATTAGTAGCGTGCGAGACGAAGCCACTCATTGGTACGCAGAAAATGGTTACACACGTCCTCGTCATTTAAAAAGTGCCTATTTAGAAATTAAACCAGGAGAAAGCATTGAGTTTACATCATCAATAGGTGGGCCGATTCAAGTGAGTTTTTCGGCTAATGATTTAGTAACTAAATTTAAATTTGAAAATGTTGGGCAGCATCCTTATTGGGCAGGCAGCCAAGATGACGCACGCTTTTCAGCACAATTGAATGAAGGCTTTTTTGATTGGGCCGAAGTATCAACACCTGGTTTTGAAGTGCACTCGAAAGTCGATAAGATGCAAGATTCGATCACGGGTTGGAATAGCGCCGCAGAATTAGCGCAAGCAACAGAACGTTATATGCATAATTTCCCTCATGTACTGTCAGGCTTTCAAGGCCCTGGCATAGATAAGGTGGCAGAGATACATGACTTTGCAGACGATAATAACTTAACCGTACAAACGATTGATATTGTTAAACACATGAACGCAGACCAAGCCACATGTGGTTATGGTTGCTCGGGTAATCCGTATGATGCTTATTGGAGTTATTCGCCAACAGGCCATGGTGATGTGCATGAACTAGGTCATGGTTTAGAGAAGGGTCGTTTTCGTTTTACTGGCTGGGAAGGACACTCAACGACTAACCCTTATTCATATTTTACAAAATATAATTATTATTTAGATACAGGCAAAGAGCCTTCTTGTCAGAGTCTGCCGTTTAAAGCGCTATTTGATACTCTAAAAGCCAGTCAAACCCAAGCGGACCCTGTTGCGTACATGCAAGCACAAGGGCTAACAGGCTGGAGCCAAGGCGTTGCCATGACAATACAAATGATGATGGCAGGTCAAAACCAAGGCTCCCTCAATAACGGATGGTATCTATTGGCTCGACTGCATATTTTAGAGCGCGATTTTTACAATGCGACGCGCAGTGAAGAAAAATGGACGGCTATGAAAGCAAACTTAGGCTTTGCCAGCTATTCATATGCGGATGCTAAAGTCATCTCAAATAATGACTGGATGAACATTGCGACATCCGTTGCACTGCAAAAAGACATGCGAGCGTTTTTAGCCATGTGGGGCTTGCCCGCAAGTGATACTGCCAATAATCAGATTGCTGGCTTAAGCTTACCGGCCATGGCCAAAGTATTTTATGCAGCCGAAGGGTCAAATTTTTGTAAAGGCCTAGATAAAACCCCTGTTACGGTTAATTCAGCAATGGTTTGGCCTAGCGTGCCATAATTGGTTGATAACACATTCGATTTTATCGAATAAAATGACTGAATTGGCGTCTTTTATAGAGGCGCCAATCAGGCAACACTTCTTGTTCAATATCCCCTATTACGCTTGCTCTTCTTCGTATTTCACATCCTCTGACACCTAACAGCCTTTACCATTGTTGCTTTAATAGGCAGGATTGGCTGAGTTTTTTATGCTATATATTGTCGGTTATCCTCATAAAATCGGCCGCCTCGTTATGATCAAACCTCTATTTAACTCAAAAAATATTCTAATGCTTGCCGCTCTCATTGGTTTTTTGAGTGTGGCGATTGGTGCGTTTGCCGCCCATGCCCTTAAAGGCTTATTGCCCAGTTATGCTCTGTTATGGGTGGATACTGGGGTCAAATACCAGATGCTACATGGCGGTGTACTGCTTATTTTGGGCTTTGCCCTTAAGCAATGGCCCTCTTGGGATGCAATTAAGTGGGCAGCAGTGAGTTTTCTGCTTGGTATCCTACTGTTTAGCGGCAGTTTATATATAATGGCGGCCACCCAGATTAAAGCCTTGGGCATGATCACTCCAATAGGAGGGTTTGCCTTATTAATTGGCTGGCTGTGTTTGCTGGTTGCGGCATTCAAACAGCCCGAATGAGAGCGCTATGACAGATAAGCACACGTTAGACACACAAACACCAAATTCAGATACACCCAGCGAAATCGAAAAAGATCAGCACGGTGCCCCCAAAGACGTTGCCTTTGCCAAACGCATTAAAAGCTTCGTCGTACGCGCTGGCCGTATGACCGAGCTGCAACGCGAAACCTATGCCCGCCACATGAGCGAAAAAGGCTTGAGCCTTGATATGGGCATGTTGGACTACGCTGCTGTGTTTGGTAACGATAACCCAGTGGTGTTAGAAATTGGTTTTGGCATGGGCAAAAGCCTTGTGGAAATGTGCCAAACGAATCCAAATTTGAATTACATCGGCATCGAAGTGCATACCCCTGGCGTGGCAAAATTGTTACGCGATGCAGAAGACTTTGGCGTTGAAAATTTGCGCGTATTTGAATGCGATGCCATTGAAGTATTAGAACAATGTATTGCAGATGGTTCGTTGCAAACCATGCAATTGTATTTTCCTGATCCTTGGCATAAAAAACGTCATAATAAGCGTCGTATTGTGCAGTCAAAATTTGCACAAGATATCCGTCAAAAATTAAAAGTGGGTGGTACTTTTCATATGGCAACCGATTGGGAACCGTATGCAGAACACATGCTTGAAGTGATGGAAGTGGCCGAAGGGTATGAAAATGCAGCGGGTAAGGGTAAGTACTTCCCAAGACCGGATTTTCGTCCGCTCACCAAATTTGAAAACCGTGGCGAAAAATTAGGCCATGGCGTATGGGATTTGATTTACACCCGTACGGAATAAACGTTTACAAGTAATACATTTAAGTTAGGAATACGACATGTCATTGAAAAAAGATAAAGAAAAAGTATTTGGCGGTGACTTCACTGAAGAAAGCATGCGCTTTTTTTTAGAAAGCAAAAGCTATGATGGTACCGATGTTGATTACATCAATATCTTAAAAGCATACCAACACATGACACCAGAAATTTTTGCAGAATTTATCACGTTCTTTAAAGACGAAGGTCATAACGTGAATGCAAAAAACATTGAAGGTGAAAGTGCATTAGCGGTAATTGCTTCTCATGATCCGGGTAAGCCGTATGCGGATGCTTTGAAGGCAGCAGGAGCGCTTTAAGCGATTACTTGCGTTTATATGTTAAAGGGAGCCGATGGCCACTGCTGTCCCATAGATTGATGTAAACAAGAAAGCCTGAATCCAAATTGTTACAATGTGAGTGCGAACAAACGCTGTAATAACAAGGAATCAGGCTTTGTCACATTCTAACACTGCTTTTCATCAGTTGCTAAAACCTATTTCGAGACATGAATTTGAAGCCTTGGCAAAGCAACATCACTCTGGTCAAAAATTGCGCTCCGCGACTCGATGGGATCAATTTATCGGCATGACCATGTCGCAGCTTTGTGGCCGTCAAAGCTTG
>JAWUXY010000134.1:0-12848 GCA_034111105.1 Bermanella sp.
TGCACCGTCTTTTTCAGCGCTGCTTATATAACCCTGTACTTTTTCTTTGTGAGCAGCGGTGATCACTGGGCCAAAATCGTTAGACGCATTCGTGTGATCGCCGACGGTTAAACCTGCCATCGCTTCTTTCATTTTGCTCACAAGCGCATCACCTGCTTTATCGCCCACTGCAACCGCAACGGATAACGCCATACAGCGCTCACCTGATGAACCGAACGCAGCACCTAACAATTGATTTACCGCGTTATCAATATCGGCATCTGGCATCACAATCGCGTGATTTTTTGCACCGCCTAGTGCTTGGCAGCGTTTGCCGTTTGCATTGGCTGTTGTGTAAATATATTCCGCAATTGGGGTTGAACCCACAAAGCTCACCGCTTTAACACGTACGTCTGTTAACAGTACGTCAACCGCTTCTTTGTCACCGTTTACAACGTTCATCACGCCATCAGGCAAACCCGCTTCTTGAAGTAATTGCGCAATGTATAACGTCGATGATGGATCACGCTCAGATGGCTTAAGTATAAACGTGTTACCGCAAACGATAGCCAATGGGAACATCCACATTGGCACCATAGCTGGAAAGTTAAACGGCGTAATGCCCGCAACCACACCTAGCGGTTGAAACTCACTCCAAGAGTCAATACCAGGACCCACATTACGGCTGTGCTCGCCTTTTAAAAGCTCTGGCGCGCCACAAGCAAACTCAACGTTCTCGCTACCACGCTGTAATTCACCTGCGGCATCGTGAGAAATTTTGCCGTGCTCTTCACCGATCATTTTACAAATTTTATCGGCATTGGCTTCTAGTAATTCTTTAAAGCGGAACATGATGCGAGCGCGTTTAATCGGCGGAGTATTACGCCATGCTGGGTACGCAGCTTGTGCAGCGGCAATTGCCTGCTCGGTAGTTTGCTTTGATGCAAGCGCCACTTGTTTTTCAACTTTACCCGTTGCTGGGTTAAATACGTCTTGAGTACGGGCAGCGTCGTTTACCATTTCGCCGTTAATTAAATGACCTACTACATTCATGTTTTTATCCTTTACCTATTATTAAATTCTGTTTTTTATTTGATGGGTTGCGCGCTCGTATTACTCGCTACTAACCCATCCTACTTTTGTTGTTTTTTTGTCGGGCGCGGGGCACCCTCTTACAATTTGTGTTCCTTCAATCGGACGCGGGGCACCCTCTTACAATTTGTGTTTCTTTGTCGGGCACGGACACCCTCTTACAATTTGTGTTTCTTCTATCGGGCGCGGGGCACCTTTATACAATAAATTTTTCATAAATTTGTAAGAGTGTGGCCAGCGCCCGATTGAAAATCCAATTAAGAAAATCAATCCACTTCGTTAAATGTTTCGCCAAGGGCATTTATTAAGCTATCAATCTCATCAAGCTCCGTGGTAAACGGCAAACCCAATTGAATGGTGTCGCCACCGTAACGGACATAAAAACCTTTATCCCACATCTTCATGGCAATCTCATATGGGCGCAATGCTGGTTGACCGTCTTTTGCAGAGACCGTCATGGCGCCAGCAAAACCATAGTTACGAATGTCCGTTATATGTTTGGTGCCTTTTAAGCCGTGTAGCATTTCTTCAAATTGTGGAGACATGGTTTTAACACGCTGTGGCAGCTGTTCTTTTTCTAAAATATCAAGCGATGCTAAACCCGCCGCACAGGCAACAGGGTGAGCAGAATAGGTATAACCGTGTGGCAATTCTAACATGTAGTCAGGGCCACCCTGCTCCATAAACGTATCATAAATTTCTTGCTTGGCGATCACCGCCCCCATTGGAATAACACCATTGGTCAACTGTTTTGCCACCGTCATAATGTCTGGTACCACGTCGAACTCTTCTGCACCAGTATCCGCGCCCATACGACCAAATGCGGTAATCACTTCATCAAAAATCAATAAGATATCGTGCTTCGTGCATAGTTCACGCAAGCGTTTTAAGTAACCCTTTGGTGGCGGAATCACACCTGCTGAACCAGCAACCGGCTCAACAATCACGGCGGCGACGTTTGAGGCATCATAAACGGCAATCATTTGCTCAAGATCATCCGCAAGGTACGCACCTTCTTCAGGCATGCCTTTTGAAAATACATTTTCACTTAACATGGTGTGCGGTAAATGAGCCGCCTCAATACCCTGACCGAATATCATACGGTTAGGTGCAATACCGCCAACAGAAATACCACCAAAGTTCACACCGTGGTAACCCTTTGAACGACCGATAAAACGGGTCTTAGCGGGTTGGCCTTTTTTACGCCAATAACCTCGTGCAATCTTTAATGCTGTTTCAACTGACTCAGAACCTGAGCCCGTAAAAAACACGCGATTCAAACCGTTAGGCATCAACTGTGTCATACGATGCGCTAATTCAAACGATTTAGGATGACCAAACTGAAACGCGGGTGAGTAGTCTAGCTCTTTTGCTTGCTTGGCAATGGCTTCGGTAATTTCTGGGCGACTGTGGCCTGCACCGCAGGTCCATAACCCAGATAAACCATCAAACACTTTGCGGCCTGTGGCATCGGTGTAGTAACGGCCTTCGGCGCTTACGATCAAGCGTGGGTCTTGTTTAAACTGGCGGTTGCCCGTAAATGGCATCCAATGGCTATCTAGCTGCTCTTGGCTTAAGCCGGCGTATTTATTGTTATCGCTCATCACAGTTTCCTAGCGTCGAGATGACTCAGGTTAGTTAAGTTGTAAAACGATTATTGTCTTTGTCTATAGTTTAATAAACCCTATATTTATAAAGTTAAGTTAAGTATTTACTTATCTAAGTTCTTATTCAACAATAACCCTTATTACACAGCCATCAATTTTCATATTATGAGTAAAAACAAGAACTTACTGCCACGCCAGATTGGTGATGCCCACATTCGATTGTTGCGAGTTTTCAAAGTTGTCGTAGAAGCCGGCGGCTTTGCTCCTGCGGAGGTCGAGCTTAATATCAGCCGCCCTGCCATCAGTTTGGCCATGAGCGAATTAGAGTCTTTGCTAAATATGAAGCTGTGTCTGCGTGGTCGATCTGGTTTCTCGGTCACAGAGCAAGGCTCACAGGTTTACCAAAGTGCTTTGCAGCTATTAACCAGTCTTGAAACATTTAAAGCACAAATCAACGCCATCAATACTGATTTAGTCGGCGACCTGAATATCGGCATCACCGACAACATGGTGACCATTCCTCATATGCGTATCACACAAGCCCTTAACACACTAAAACATCGTGCGCCTCAAGTGACCATTAATATCCGCATGATGCCCCCCAGTGAAATAGAAACCGCCGTGCTTGATGGCCATTTGCATATTGGTGTTGTACCCGATTTACGCACCCTACCGGGTTTAAATTATGTGCCGCTTTATAAAGAGAAGTCACTTTTGTATTGCTCTGACCAGCACCCATTATTCGATCAAGAGTTAGAACAAATAAGTGACCACGCGTTATCACAATACGACGCTGTTTTACCTAACTACCCGCAACCTGCCGACATTAAACAACAGCAAACCATGTTAAAGATCGGTGCTACCAGTAGCGACCGTGAAGGCATTGCATTTTTAATACTAACCGGCCGCTTTGTGGGCTTTTTACCCACTCATTTTGCTGAACGCTGGGTCGCACAAGATAAACTGCGCGCCATAGGGGAACACAGCCGATTATTTCACACACATTTTTCAGCAATAACCCGCAAAGGGGCTATGAATAATTTGATTTTAGATGCGTACTTAGAAGAATTAGAAAAAGCCTAAAAGAGCCACAACGAAACAGATAAAAAGCACTAAACTGAATTCATCTACCTACCAAGTTATATAGACACTGGCGAACAGCACCAGCAAGATAGAACAACAAAAAAGCCGCATTGCAAAAAGGGTTAACCTTTAAGCGGTCAACGGACAATACGAGACTCATTATGTCAGACGTGAACAGCATCAACTGGGAAGAGCTAGCAAAAACCACCCAGTACCCAAACCAAGCCATCATTAATGGTGAAAATATTGATTCTGTAACGGGTAAAACCGAAGCCACAATCAACCCAGCCAACGGGCGGGTGATTACACAAGTGGCCGACTGCTCACCAGAAGATGCCGACATCGCCGTAAAAAACGCCCGCGATACATTTGAAAGTGGCGTATGGTCACAAATGGCACCGGGTGAGCGCAAAAAAATTCTATTACGTTGGGCACAGTTAATTGAAGACAACCACGCTGAAATCGCCCTGCTTGAAAGCTTAGATGCGGGCAAACCCATCAGTGACACCTTTGATATTGATGTACCCAGCGCACTCAACACTATTCGCTGGACCGCAGAAGCCATCGACAAAGTGTACGAAGAAATCGCCCCAACCGCCCACAACACCATTGCGTTGATTGAGCGCTTACCACTTGGCGTGGTATTGGCCATCGTGCCTTGGAACTTCCCACTTTCAACCACCGCTTGGAAACTGGCCCCTGCTCTCGCTACCGGTAACTCGGTTATTTTAAAGCCTGACCCTAAAACCCCAATGACCGCATTGCGCATTGCGCAACTGGCCACCGCAGCGGGCTTGCCAGACGGCGTGTTGAATGTGCTACCTGGTGACGGCATTCATTTAGGCAAGCATTTATCTTTGCACCCAGATATCGACGGCCAAACCTTCACTGGCTCAACCAACGTGGGCAAACTGCTAATGCAGTATGCGGGTCAATCAAACCTTAAACGTACCTTTTTAGAATTAGGCGGCAAGAGTGCCAACATTGTGTTTGCTGATGCTGACTTAGAAAGCGCAGCCGAAATGGCCGCCGTAGCCGGTTTTTATAACTGTGGTCAAACCTGCACCGCCGGTACCCGCTTGTTAATTCAAGAAAGTATTTACGATGAGTTTTTAGCGAAAGTAGTCGAACACGCTAAAACATGGCAAGAAGGTAACCCATTAGATTTAAATAATCGCATGGGCGCCATCATTAACCCAAGCCAACTTGAAAACATTCAACGTTACGTGAACATCGGTCAAGAAGAAGGCGCACGCCTTGTATTGGGCGGCAAAGTCACACAAAGTGAAACAGGCGGTTTTTACCACGAAGCCACCATCTTTGCAGACGTTGATAACAGCATGCGCATAGCCCAAGAAGAAATCTTTGGTCCGGTTATGTCAGTCATTAAATTTAAAGACGAAGCCGACGCCATTCGCATTGCAAACGATTCACCTTACGGCCTAGCTGGTGCGGTTTGGAGCCATAACATCAACACCGCCCTTAAGGTAGCCAAAGGCGTACGCACGGGCACAATGGGTGTAAACAACTACTTTGGCGGTGACATTACTGTACCGTTTGGTGGCTTTAAAGAATCCGGTAACGGCCGTGATAAATCGTTACACGCCATGAACGATTACACTGAGTTGAAAACCACTTGGATTGAATTGAACTAAATTTCATAGTAATAAAAAAGGGGCTGCTAATAAAATTAACAGCCCCTTTTTATTGCATTTTTAAATCACATATTTGCAGTGTTACTTCTTAAAATAATTAAGATATTTAAAGTTGTAAGCGGCTAAAACCAGCAACCCACCCAATATTCCAAGATTTTTAATGAAGTTTTGCATTTCATGCGCGCCCTCCTGACCCGTGTAATTCCAAAAATCATGCAGGTTTACATTAATAGCCACCACCATTAATGCCAGTAAAAAGGCCGCCGGTGCAACATAGCGATTCACCAATATGCAAGCGCTGGCTGCTATCTGAGTGACACCTGCCAACACTAACAATACCGGCACAAAGATCATCCCATGTTTTTCCATTAATCCAATGTGCATATCCCATGCAACAAACTTCATAATTCCAGGTACAAGGAAATACAGGCCGACTAAACTGCGGCCGATTATCAATGAATACTTTTCCATAATATTGCTCATCCGTTAATTGACTGATTATTTACATTCACAACAACCTCAATATTCCCTTTAACGGCATGAGAATAAGGACATACTTGATGTGCTGTGCGCACAAGTTCAAGTGCTTGGTCCTGCTCAAGATCGAGCGTCACATCTAATTGGGCCGAAAGAGCAAAACCACCATCTTCACGAGACCCAATACCGATATCAGCCCTAACAGGGGCCTCTGTAATTTTTAATTTTTTCTGTGCCGCAACATGAAGAATGGCATTAGAAAAACAAGCCGCATAACCGGCCGCAAACAATTGCTCTGGGTTATTACCCGCACCACTGCCGCCCATTTCTTTAGGGTAACTCAGCTCTAGCGTTAGTTGATCATCTTCTGTTGCAACATGCCCATTACGACCAGCTTTAGCATTAGCGGCAACGTGATAAATAGAGGTCATTTTTGTTCTCCTGATTCTTCGAATTAATATTAAGTACAATTAAGTTGCGTACAATCTATTAATTTTATGCAGACTTGGCAACTCTTATTTATCATAGATTTAATGGATTAGTGATACCGACCCCCATTATGAGCAGTAATCACGGGGGCTCAAGACGAGCCAGCACAATAAGGAATAGACTATCCCATTCCATGAATACACATGGGATATAAGACTAACAATCACCAAACCCATGGAATGAGCTACAAGACGATGGGCAAATCGTTTCACGCGAGAGTAGCGCCCTACTCATAAAAAGCGGAATGGCATAGGTAAATTAAGCAATTACACGAAGTACCAAAGTGAAACGTTATCTAGATAGAAGCAGTAGATACACTGTGATAAAGACTGGAATAAAATAATGAGCGCATTAAGTGGAACGTTCTTTTGCGGTAGGGTTAATAATCTAACACATACGTCATGTTAACCACGGTAATTAAGGCATGAAGTGCAAGTACATATCATACGCCTGTATTTCCATGTGCCATTTCATCTTGTGCAGTACTAAAGAAATGACACAATATTGAGCACTATCTCTGCTATAAAATTAGTAACCGTTAGGATTATCAATCAAGTAGGCCCAACCACCATCTCGATATTCCAAGACCTCTAAACCCGTACCATGAACATCTGTTCCTTTAAGAAGCCAATCTGCTTTGACCATAGCAAAGTTCCCATTGATATGGATAGATGTTGCCCCACTTTCAAATTCACCATCCGCTTCAAGATAGGGATTAAGCACTTTCTCGATCATTTGCCTGACTCTCGCTTTTTCTCCTTCCGCATTCTTAATAAATACAGCATCTTCATGAAATAATGTGAGCAGCCCTGTCATATCTTTTTCGTCATAATATTGGATAAATAGTTTATGGACGTCGCTGGGTGTTTGCGGTTTCGGATAAGCCTTATCTGCCGTCGCAAGGGTAGAAACAACTGATAACACGATGAGTATAAGAATTTTCATATTACGCCTCCTAAATAGGGTTTTCTAAAGCCGTTAAATTACGGCTATTATTTAAAGACAGCGTTAGCAACCCACACTAAGCACTTATTTATGCAGGATAAACAGGACTTTTATCGTGTATTTTACTTTGATGGCAGAGTTTACATTAGCTGCCTCAACAAGCTGCCAAATCAATGTAAAGCCTCGTGAAAGTAAAAAAAAGGCGTTACTTCCAGGTAACTAGTTACGCTGCGGAGAACTGGCAAAATAGTGATACACTCAGAAAGGAGGAAAATTATGCCGCATAAAAAATTCCCTGATGGTTACTGTCGTATTGATAAATACCTCAATCTACTTTCCAGCAAATGGACGGCTCATATTGTATGGCTACTGTCCGAACATGAGCAACTACGTTTTGGGCAGATACAAAAGCAACTAGCCTTTGTGTCTAGTAAGGTATTAAGCCAATGCTTAAAAAATTTAGAATTAGAAGAATTTATATGGCGGCAAGAAGAAGCTACGCTACCGATCACAGTTTATTATGGGTTAACTCAAAAAGGTGAAGCATTAAGCGATGTTGTGAAATATTTAGAGAGTAAATCACGTGACTGGGATACAAAAGAATGGATACGAGCAATTTAAGCAAATATTAATCAAATCCCGGAGTAAGTAGACATGACTCAATCAACCGCTAGAGTCTTTAATAAAAAACCTGCTGTGCCTATAAAATTGATTACAAAGCTCTGGGCAATAGCGATATTGTTTCTATAGCGTTGCTATAAATAGCATCAACGCCTTCAACCCACCCATGGAAACTGGCAATCAAAGCAAGTCTAAATACACGTATCAAATGTGCATTCTTAAAGTTACGCATTAAAAATTACAACATAGCATTTTTTTAATTCCGACCTAGATTGCGACATTATTGTGTTAGTTGGTAGTTTAAAAGGGCTGAAAATTTCGATAAATCTTTAAATACCATATTATAGCCAAGGAAAATCATGAGAATCATACAAGCCAATATCGAACACCTTTGCGCCCTTGCTAAACTATTTGATGCATACAGGCAATTTTACAAACAAGAGCCTGACTTAATTGCCGCCACGCATTTTTTAAAAAACAATCTAGAAAATAATGAGTCTGTTATCTTTTTGGCTCAACACAACAATCAAGCATTAGGCTTTGTGCAGCTGTACCCCACTTGGGAATCCATCAGCATGAGCAAACGCTGGGTGCTGTATGATCTATTTGTAACACCAGAAGGTCGTGGTAAATCAATCAGCCGTGCACTCATGCAGCAAGCAAAAAAACTGGCCGTAAACTCTGGTGCAAAATTTATATGCCTAGAAACCGCACACGATAATGTAATTGGACAAACGCTTTATGAAAGCGAAGGCTATAAAAGAGACTTAGAATTTTATAGTTATCAGCTTGATGTGTAAGACCAAAAATAAAGTCAAGGCAATAAAAAAGAAGCCCCTACTATTAGTACGTCACTTTAAGCTGAGGCCATATTACAAGCCAATCCTTTGAATTGACACGCTCTTCAAATATCGACTTTAGCCGTTTTGGATTATGTGTAATTTGAAGGTTAAATAATGAATCAAACCCAAATGCAGAAACGCATTCTAAACTTCCATCTTTTAATCGACGAACACCAACTGCCGTTTCTTTTTCTGGCCAATAACTCATAGCATCAAGGGAGTCTATATAGGGCGCATCATTATTTCGAAAATGCATAAAAGCCTGATTTCGCACCTGCCAATTTATATTTGGCAACATGACATTTAGCTTATTTTCATATTTCTTATATTGATCAGGGTTAGATTCATTAAGATCAAAGTAAATAACATCAATATCGTTTAACGGTGTGATAGACGACTTCTCATGCAGAACGTCCCAAACCAAATTACGAACAAAGCCAGCAGCGATATAACAATCAGGTAAATCAAGTAAACTGACACACTCTAATGCGCTTAATCTAAACTCATCTGATTCACACAGTTTCACGATTCTATCCATGCTCACCCTGAGCCTAATGCTCTAAGTAACTATATACATTAAACTAAAAATTCAAATATTGAGTAATGGTCATTTCGCTTATCTATTAATAATTTAATAAACGATGCCATCCTCGTATCAGCATCCTAAGCGGATTAATCATTAACTATAATCACCAAGCTATTTAGCCAACTGTTAATTTTTCGTTTAAGCGCGTCGTTAACCGTTAGTTTGCGCGACTAGCAATAACTTTTATCCCAAGTGCTATCATTGCGCCGCCTAAAACACGGTCTATCCAGTGACTAAACTCTTTAAAACGAAGGTTAATTGACGGTCTCGACAACATACTGACCAAGAACGAAAACCATGTAAACTGAATCACCATAATCCATGCGCCATAAATAGCTATTTGATATGCAGGCATTTCAGGTGATAAAACCACTGTAAACAGAGACACAAAGTATATTGGAGCCTTAGGATTTAACGCATTACATAGGAAGCCTGCGCCAATACTTTTTTTCGCTGAATACTTTATAAAAGTTGTTGCACTCATTTCTATTTCACTACTGGGCTTAGATTTTAGACCTTTAATGCCCAAGTAAATAAGGTAGCTACCACCTAAAATTTTGATTGCCCAAAGAGTACTTGATGAACTTGCAATCACGGCTGCCAAACCAAAAGCAGAATATGCAATATGAATAGAAAGCCCTAAGGCGATTCCAATACTGCACATTAACCCCGCCTTTTTTCCATACGATAACGTTTGCTGTGTAACCAAGACAAAATCTGGCCCTGGCGATGCAGCTGCTAACAAATGAATGGATGAAATCAACAATAAACCTTGTATAAGATCCACTTACACACCTCACTTAAAATTACGATAATAACTAACGTTTTTAGCTAATACCTAGCTACCAACTTGTAACCTCATGATGGCATCCATTAACTATATTCATAACACCGATCAAAGGAAATAATATTTTTAGTTATAATGTATAGCGAAACCTAAGTGCTGCTCTAATTTGATTTTTATTATTTGCTATACGTTTTTTATTTATCCGTTTTATTAGTTGTTATTTTTGGTTTTATAGCTTGAAACAATGTAACCAGGAGATAAAAAGTGCATCCAATTACTGCAGCATAAATGTAACGTAAATACCCCCACACACACGCTTCTGAGTGATTTCCCGTAGACCTACATTCAAAATAGACGTCAAATATCGCATATATCAATGGCAAAAGAGAGAATAGAAACACCTTCCAGTTTCTTTTCCATATAAGTACAAACAAGCTAGTAATAGAAAGTAATAAAACCAGAAGCCAAATAATCATTATGCGCGATTCCATGTAATATATTGAACATGTAACGTTTCACTAAGAAGCAAATAGTAACTGATTAAAATATATGAAAAAGGAGAAAACCAACTACATTTTTTTGAATGATTAGCTAGCCTTTTTTTGATATACGGTGCGAGGGTAACTAAGAATATTAACATTCTTATTTTCAAGCTCTCTTAATGCATTACTGCCAATCCATTTTTCCGACTTAATTTCAGAATCAGAGAAATTTTTCGATACATTGATTGCCTCAGCATTAAGGTCGATGTTTCTTTTACCAATATTCCTAAGCGCCCAATTGACGGCTTTTTTAACATAAAGTCTGTCGTCTATGGCTTCTCTCTCAATTAGCGGTAAAAATTGCCTAAACACGTCGTTATCAGCATGCTTATCTGCCATACAATAGGCCGCTATAATGACAAAGCCTGCTCGCTTCTCAAATTCGGGCTCTCTTGACGTCCATTCAAGTATTTTCTGCCGTGCAAATACACTTTTAGCAAACAGCCCCATACAAAATGAATCGCAGATTTCCCAGTTTTCAAATGTTTTCACCCATTCTTCCATTAAGTCATCAGTAATATCGGCAGGCTTGAACATCTTACTACACAAAATACGAGCTTCATAAATACCGGTTTCAAAAAGTTGAATCGCAAGCTCATTATCCTGCCCAAGCTCTTTGGCTACTGCCTTTAAGTCCTTATGATAAATACCGAGGGAGTTATTTGCACTAATACCAAATTTATCGCGTTTTAATGCAATTTTTTCAGGGTCAGCCAAGGATTTAAGTTTTTGTATAACACTTTCAAGTTTCATTTTTCGTTTATTGCCAGTGCTTGCTTGAGGTAGTACTCAATTTTTTCTTTGTTTATTGACGTTAATGGAAGGACTCGCATTACTTTGCCTGTGCCTGTGAGAGCATCAAACTGATCTTCCATTCGAGCGCCCTTTAAAAAGCCTATATCTATTCCATGCGGCATAGTTCTCATATGACAGATCCCACCGTTTTTATCAGAATATGTTGTGATTCGCTCTTTCTTTGTTTCAATAAGACTAAATGTGAGCAAAAACTCCCTAGCGTTTAAAAAGAGTTCTTTATGTTTTGAATCTACATCTATATCAAATTGCACAGTACTTTCCTTGATGGCTAACGCCTCATTTAAGAGGCAAAAAATAGTTGGCTAAAATAATCGACAAAGACACAAAAGCCAACTGTTTTCTTGTCCTGCTTAAATGACTTGCTAGTGCTGCTTACACATGCTGGTCAATAAGAATCAAATTACCATCCGGATCTTTAATAGAAAAACTCGAAGGACCAGTTTCACCACTAATAGAATTTTGGATTATATTGACACCTTGAGCTTCAAATTCTTTTAAAAGCGCTCTGACATCAGTATATGATTCTAATGGCTGACATTTGTTATCCCAGCCAGGATTAAACGTCATGATATTACCTTCAAACATACCCTGAAATATTCCTATTGTGTGATCACCATTTCGAAGTATCAACCAGTTTTGAGATTGATCCCCACCAACTATCTCGAAACCTATTTGTTGATAAAAAATTTTCGACTCTTCGATGTTATTAACCGATAAACTTACTGAAAATGCACCTAATTCCATTTTACACTCCATCGTTTGATTAAAAAACTAACGCTTAAAGCATGGGCGGTGTAGCCGTCCCGCCCAAAGGGCAATTCTGCCTTTGTTTGTTATAGGCTTAATGGTCTACTGAATGCTTAATAGCCTCAAAACCACTTTCTCTCCAACTGTATCGGATTTGACTATAACCAGCCACTTCTAATACCACGTCGTGCCCCACATCGGTTTTTATAGCATTAACGCTAACTCCACCAGGATTATTCCCATCCGTTCTTATAAACACAGTTTGAAACTGATTGTAAGGAAGATTCCCAGCAAGAAGAACTACGACATATGTCTTGTACCATAAAACTCCATTAGCGTATTTTTCAGTTGGTTTCACTTCACTAAGGACTGCAGCTATATCATTCTTTCCATCTGCATTAAAATCGCCCAATGTAATGTGCGAACACAAGTTATCCCAAGCAGCTCAACCTAGAATTGGAAAATGATATTGTAAGTAAAATTTAGTGTTTTTCTCTTCTGGACATTCGGCATTTACTTGGGCTGAGTTAATAAAGAACCCAAGCACTAGCATGACCGTCAAAATTTTCATTTATAAATC
>JAWUXY010000135.1:0-9290 GCA_034111105.1 Bermanella sp.
TCAAGGGCCGCCAGCGGAAGCACCGATCTCGATTCGCGTGATTGGTGATGACTGGCCGTCGATTAAAGAAGGGGCCAACTTAGTTGAGTCTATATTTAATCAGCACGAAGGCACGGTTAATGTAGAGAACCCCATTGGTAAGCACAAAATTGATGTAAAACTAGACATCAATCGCGATAAAGCAGCCATGTTAGGTTTATCTGTTAATACCATTGACCAAACCATTCGTGCGGCTCTGGTAGGTTTACCGATGGGAATTTATAAAGATGATTTAGGTGATGAATTTACCATAACGCTAAAATCATCTGATTCAATTGAACCAGAGCTTACCGCCTTCGATACGCTTCAACTGCAAACACCCAGCGGGCACATGGTGCCATTAAAGCAGGTGGCCAGTGTGCAATTAGCCAGTAGCATTCCTCGATTCCAGCATCATAATATTCAGCGTATGGCGCGGGTGACGTCGGATGTTCGTGGCGGCTATAACGTTGCACAGGTGACGCAAGCCATTACTGAGCAACTAAATGAATTAGCGCTACCCAAAGGTATTGCATTGTCGATTGGTGGTGAGCAAGAGAACCGTCAAGAATCGTTTGGCGGTATGGCGAAAGCATTGATTATTGCCATGCTGGGTATTTTTGCAGTGCTTGTGATGCAGTTTAAGTCATTTAAGCAGCCACTGATTATTTTTAGTGCCATTCCGTTTGCGGCAACTGGCGCCTTTTTCGCCTTGTTTATTAGTGGATATACGTTTTCGTTTACGGCATTTGTGGGTCTTACTTCATTAGTGGGAATTGTAGTGAACAACGCAATTATCATCGTGGACTACGCCAACCAAAAACTCAGCGATGGTGAGACGATTTTAGAGGCCATTGCGCAAAGTGCCAAAGTTCGTATGACGCCAATTTTATTAACAACCGTGACCACCATTGCAGGCTTGTTGCCTTTAACCTTAAGTGGTTCCAGTATGTGGTCACCTATGGGCTGGGCGATTATCGGTGGCCTGCTTGTTTCGACATTATTAAGTTTATTTGTGGTGCCTGTGCTGTATGTGTTGTTTACTTCTAAGCCATCACAAGTCGCTATGGATTTAAAGTCAGCATAATGCAATCTGAGTATGAAAAAATGTTACAAGGCCAGTGGTTTAATCCACTGGACCTTGAACTAAGAAATCAACGTGAGCAGGCTCGATTAGCCTGTGCTAAGTACAACGCTCACCCTAGTAAGGGGAACCTGAGACACGTGACTCGACTGTTAAAGCATAAGCCGCAACAGCTAGTCATAGAGCCGGGTTTTCAATGTGATTACGGCTCGCAAATTAGCTTAGGTGAAAACGTCTTCGCGAATTTCCAATGTGTGTTTTTAGACAGTGCTCCGATCCTTATAGGTGATAACGTTTTACTGGGCCCTGGTGTGCATATTTATACGGTTGATCACCCTCGTGATGCCCATGAGCGCCGCCAAGGCTTATGCAAGGCCCAGCCTGTTATGATTGGTCATGATGTGTGGATTGGCGCAGGCGCAAAAATATTACCGGGTGTCACTATTGGTGACGGCGCCATTATTAGTGCCAATGCCTTAGTGCGAGAGGATGTGGAGGCATTCACTACTTTTTATTAAGAGATTTAAGCCAAGTGAGTAGGTTACTTAAAACCGTCTACACTCACTGTTATGAGTCGCAAAACTATCCAATTTAATGGCTTAAGTGCCTTTGTAATCTCAGTCGTTGCGTATTATGTTGCAGGCTTGATTGGCTTGGAATTAGCGATTCCGCCAGGCTTTGCTTCTGCGGTTTGGCCTGCATCGGGTGCGGCCTTAGCCTTGATGATTATGCACCCCAGTAAATGGGTTGTTTTTGGCGCTTTTACAGCGTCATTTTTACTCAATTTACAACATATATCCGCTAACGTTAGTGTGCTTGATTGGCCGTTGACGATCATACCTTTTTTTATTGGTATTGGTGCTGCGTTGCAATTATCAGTGGGCTATTTTCTATTTAAATACCTCTTAGCTAAAAAAAATACTCTAGGTGTGGCTGATACTATTGTTCGGTTTTCTTTAATTGTCGCACCGTTAAGTTGTTTGATTTCAGCAAGTGTTGGCACATCGGCGCTTATTCTTAATGAGGTTATACCAAGTGATTTTTTTGCATTTTCATGGTTCACTTGGTGGTTAGGCGACTCAATCGGTGTTTTATTATTTACCCCTATGTTGCTGATTATTTTTGCAACAAAAAGCCAATTTCAGTTCTCTAGAAAATTAGAAGTGGTTGTCCCGTCTATATTGATTTTCACATTTGCTTGTTTGTTATTCTTTTGGTCTGTTGAAAATAGCCGTCATAACATGGATCGTGAACTTGATGATAAAGCCGATCACTACACCCAACGAATTGAAGAAGATTTAAAGATAGCAATTAAGACAGTCCAATCTTACCAAGCGTTGTTTCAGGGAAGTGATTACATATCGTTTAAAGAATTTGAGGCTTATTCGACGAAGTTACTTGAAGACGATAATACGCTGTACGGTGTTGGTTGGACTGAGGTAATAGACCATATTGATAGAACAAAAACAGAAATCGAAATGAGAGTGCAAGGTTATAAAAATTTTAGCTTCAAACAGCCTGTCAATAAAGAAATGGTTCGTGTTCCTGATAAAAATAAATATTACCCTGTGTTATATATTTACCCTTATGCAAGAAATAAACTGGCACTAGGCTTGGATTTATCTGTATTACCTGGGCGATTAGATCTGTTGAAAAAAATAGAGGTGACAGGCAAAGGGCGAGTCACAAAACCGATTACGCTAGTACAAGCAAGAGAAGATGAAAAATCATTCATCATGTATATGCCAGTGTGGCGAAAATACCCAAATGATGAGGTGTTAAGAGGGTATGTGAGTGGTGTGTTTCGAGCGGGCAGTGTTTTTGATGAGATAATAGATGATGCAGAAAACAATAATATTGCCCTTTCAATTAAAGATGTAACCCAAAAGAATAATCCTGAAATACTAATAAAAAATACATTAACACCATATGCTTATCTTTCGGATAAGACTAAGTTTATTAAATTTCTAAGTAGAACCTACCAAATCGGTTTTTCACCAAGTGCACAGTACAAAGCCAATGAAAAGGACTGGATAAGTTGGGTTATCCTAATTTGTGGGTTTTTAATTTCAGCTCTTCTCCAAGCTTTTATTTTAATGATGTCAGGAGCCATAGAGCATACTAATAAAATGGTTAAACTCAAGACACGTCAATTAACCGAAGCGATCGAAAAAGCAGAATCGGCTAATAAAGCCAAATCAATGTTTTTAGCCAATATGAATCATGAACTAAGGACGCCATTAAACGCGATTATCGGGTTAGTGAACTTGTGTATGAAAACGCCACTAACGGATAAGCAATCTGAATATCTTAGCCAATCTAAACTGGCAACACACACATTGATGTCTCTTATTAATCAGTCATTAGATTATGCGAAAATAGAATCAGGTAAGCTAGAGCTTGAGTGTTTAGAGTTTGACTTGGCAAAAGTCATACAAAAAATGTATGCCGTATTTAATACTCAAGCACAGCAAAAAGGCATTAAATTTATACTTTCAATTAATGATGATGTTCCACGTTATTTTATGGGCGATGCGTTAAGGCTTGAACAAGTATTATTGAATATGTGCAGCAATGCTTTAAAATTTACTGAAACGGGCTCTGTATCTTTAGATGTAACTGCAAAATTTAAAAGCGAAACGATGCACGATATCACCATAAAGATAAAAGATTCAGGTATTGGTATTTCAAAAGAGCAGCAAGCGACACTTTTTCAATCATTTCATCAGGCAGATAATACGACCACCCGTAAATATGGCGGAACAGGCTTAGGTTTAGCCATAAGTAAACAATTAATAGAGCTGATGAGTGGTGGCATAAACATTAACAGTGAAATAGGGGAGGGCTGTGAATTTGTCATCACCATACCACTTATAAATAGCCCTCAGACGGTGACGTTTAATAGCGAAAGCATTATTAATGTGCATGACGATGTCGATTCATTAGCTGAGCTGGAACAAAACTCAAGTTTAGAGGGCGTGAATATTTTATTGGTTGAGGACATTGAAATTAATCGAATGATTGCCATGGAGCTGCTTGAGAATCATGGTGCAAATGTGACGCTGGCCTTTGATGGTCAGCAAGCGCTTGAAGTACTCGCTTCCACTGAGAAATTTGATGTGGTGCTGATGGATATTCAGATGCCGGTTATGGATGGATTTGAAGCCACCAAAGCCTTAAGGATGCTCCCTCAATTTGATGATTTACCGGTTTTGGCCATGACAGCCAATGCCATGAACGAAGACATTCAGCGCTGTGAAGCAGCGGGTATGGATGGCCACATCCCTAAGCCAATTGATGAAGGCTATATGGTCACCTCTATTTTAACCGCTTTATCTCAACCTAGAGCGTAACAGTGGCCTAGGGCTTAGAGTAAATTTCTGCTATTATTGCACTCTTATAGCCTTTTTCAGGCATTTATATTCTAGGCCTATTTATGAAATTACTGATCCGTAACCTTGCTCGTACTACCACCGAAGAAGAAGTTAAGTCGTTGTTTGAACCGTTTGGTGCAGTGCAGTCTTGTACGCTCGTGATGGACGCACAAACTGGCGAATCAAAGGGCTTCGGCTTTATTGAAATGCCCAGCCCAGGTGAAGCCAAAGCTGCGGCCAAGAATTTGAACGGCATGGAAATCGCGGGTAATGCGATTCGTGTTAAAAAAGCTGAAGATAAGTAAGTTTGAATTAATAATACAAAGAGAATCTATGAGCATTCAAGAAATCAGTGTTAGTAATAACCAAAAGAAAACCATACAAAAAGCATTAAAAAAATCGAAAGCATTAATCGAAGAAGACAACGGTGATCTAGTATTAGACCAAGACGCTTATTTTAATTGGTGTGATGATACTGGTAAGTATCCGTTAGAAGATATTATGCCAGAGCAAGCGTTTGACGACGAAGCTGAATACATTATTTTTGTATGATGCTTTTAGCATAGTAGAAAATATTGGTATTTTTTTAGTTAAGTTAAAATATTGTAATGATGCATCTTGGGTTAATTTGAGCCTGTGATGAATGATGTTGCTAGTACTGTGATTAGGATATAGCAACGCGTTAAGCCTAGACTAAAATGGGTTTTAATTTACATCGCAGTGCGTAAATTACGATGAGTTTTCAATTTTAATATAATTAAAAAATCCATAAAAAAACGGAGCATTAGCTCCGTTTTTTTATGGCTGTTATATATTGTCTTTAATTATTTTGTTTTTGGCATATCCCAAACAGTTAGACCGGATAAATCTTTATTGGTTTTAAGCAGTTTGCTTGCCAATGCATAAGTGACAATAAACATAATGACGTTGCCGACAAAACCTGTGTAGTACAGATCAAACGGCACACTGATGGCGTCAGGCAGTAATTGATTTTTACTTAAAATAGTCCAAGCCGTAAATACCATGGTGCTGATTAAGCCCGCCCATGCGGCGCGAGCATCCCCTTTTTTCGTAAAGAAGCCAATTAAGTACAAGCCTAACAATCCGCCGCCTAAAATACTGGTCAAAATGGTGGCGGTGTCTTGTAACGTTTTGGTTTCTGCCGTGGCTAAATAAATAGCGCCCCCCATCATAAATGCGGCACTGATTGATGCAATTACCCAAGCGGCTTTCAAGTAATGTTTGTCATTTTCATTTGGTTTGATATGACGACGATAAATGTCCACAACGGAAACCGTAGAGATAGCATTGATCGAGCTATCAAGGGATGACATGGCAGCAGCAAGTGCAGACGCAATCACAATCCCCGCCACGCCAGCAGGCAGGTGATTATTAATGAAGTAAGGCAAAATTTGTTCGGGTGCTCGCTCTCCATTTAACATTTCGCTTGCTGCAACGGCAGGAAACTCTTGAAAAAATACAAATAGAGCCGTTCCTAAAAACATATAAAATGCCCAGATAGGTAATGAGCTGCATACTGCCACAAACATGGCTTTACGGGCTTCATGTGTTGACTTAGCGGCACAGTAACGTTGAACCGTGTTTTGATTGGATGAGTATTCTGTGAGCCACGCAATTAAACCAATGAATAACATCATGGTGATGGTTTTTTCATCAAAACGAATTTCCCAGCCTACCGCTTGTAAGTTGCCGTTTTCTAATACACTGAAGCTTAATTTATTGAATTGATCGGCCACTTCAAAAATTTGTCCAAGGCCGCCAGGCAAGGCATCAATGATGACCCATAAACACAAAAGGCCGCCCACTAATAAAACAATTGTTTGTAAAACATCTGTCCAGATGACCGCATCAATACCGCCTACAATGGTATAAATAGCAACGATGATCCCACCGATTAAAATACAACTTGTGGCGCTTAGTCCGGTTAGCTCTTGAATGACGAGCGACAGTAAAAACAAAATCATACTCACACGAACAATCTGCGCAATGATGAATGCGATGGCGCCATAGACTCGAATGCTTGGGCCAAAGCGATCTTCTAAATATTCATAAGCGGATGTGACTTTACCACGACGAAAAAAGGGCAAGAACAAATAGGCCGCAATCAATATACCTAAAGGCAGCATCAGGTTTGGTACAAAACGTAACCAACTAGTCTTAAATGCATCTCCTGGGTAGGCCAAAAATGTAATAGAACTGATGGAGGTGCCCACTAGCGATAAGCCGATTACCCAACCACTAAAACTGCGACCACCTACAAAATACTCTTCTGTATTCGTGTTTTTGCGTGAAAAGTAAAAGCCGATGCCAGTAATGATCAGCAAATAGCCCACGAGGGCCAAAATATCTAAGGGTTGTAATGACACGGAGGGACCTTTTGTTTGGGTTCTTCTGGTTATTTTAGTGCTACAGCGAGCGGAGCTAATACTAACAAACTTGCCCAATCAAGAGTATTTCTAATGATAAATTATTAATTATATTGCAAATGATATGTATTATCATTAAGATTGGCGTCTTTTGAGATGTCAAATTAATTGGGGTATGTATGTTGTTGAGTAAAGTGTTACTACCAAGCGCGGTTGCATTAGGTAGTTTATTGATGGTGCAAACCAGCATGGCGCAAACACAGGATGTGAATGACCCGCAAAATAATGATCAAGTGCAAGACTTAGATAAAGTGATTGTAAAAGGCCAGCAAGATGCAGGCTTTGGCATTGAGCAAATGAACACGGCGACCAAGTTAGACTTGTCGTTGCGTCAGACGCCGCAGTCAGTATCGGTTATCAGCAGTGAATTGCTTAAAAATTTCCAACTAACCAGCTTAAATGATGCATTGGCGTTAACGCCAGGTATTCAGGTAGAACGACCTGAAACTGATCGCATTTATTATTCCGCTCGTGGTTTTGAGATTACGAACTTTCAAATGGATGGCGTGGGCATGCCGCTATCTAACAATAATGTTGTGGGTGACATAGACACCGCTATGTTTGAGCGTGTCGAAGTGATTCGAGGCGCCAATGGTTTAACCGCAGGCGCGGGTAATCCATCTGCGACGATCAATATGATTCGTAAACGCCCAACTAACGAAACTCAAGGCAATGTTGGTTTAACTGTTGGCTCTTGGAATAAAACCCGCTTAGATGCCGATGTATCAGGGGCACTAACAGAGAAAGTACGTGGGCGCGTGGTTGTCGCAAAAGAAAATAAAGAGTCTTACCTTGATCGTTACGAGCAAGATAAAACCTTGGGCTACGGCGTAGTTGAAGCTGATTTAGCGCAAGGCTTGGTATTGACCCTTGGCCATAGCACTCAAGTAAATGATGCGGATAGTCCACTATGGGGTGCATTACCTTTAGTTTACAGTAATGGCACGCCTACAAATTATGATCGCTCAACCAGCACATCTGCTGATTGGAGCTATATGAATACTACTGAACAGCGCAGCTTTGCAGAGTTGGCCAAATCGTTTAGTAACGGTTGGAAGGCGGTAGCGACAGCAAACTATGTTGAATTAGAAACTGACTCAGAGTTGTTTTATCTCTTTGGTACACCTGATATTACTGATGAGTCGGGTGTTGCCGCCGCTTATGCGAGTGAATACGATTTAGATGAGCGCCAACAATTATTAGAGGTTTATGCTTCTGGTCCGTTCAGTGCGTTTGGGCGCTCCCACGAATTAGTCGTGGGCGCAAACTATGCGGAATCCCGTGTAACCCAGTTGTCTCTTTATGATACTACGACAGTAGCGGGTTTTGGTGATGCAACGGCATTAACACAAATCAATGTAGCAGAGTTTGATGGTCATTATCCTCAACCTGATTTTACAATCCCAGGTGGTGGTGGTGTTTTTGAAGACAAACAAAGCAGTGTATTTGCCACATCAAAACTACAGTTAACTGATCGAAATCTGGTTGTATTAGGAGGTCGCTTAAGTGAATGGGAGAGTAGTGGTGATGCATACGGAGCCAATAAAGTTACAAGTGAAACGATATTTGTTCCTTATGTAGGTTTTGTGCATGACCTTTCATCTGAACTATCTGCTTATGCAAGTTATACCGAAACATTTTTGAACCAAACTGAGTTAAACGCAGATCTTAAACGTCTTGATCCTAAAACGGGTATCAATTATGAGTTAGGTTTAAAAGCAGAATTGAATGCGCTTAATGCGAGCTTTGCTGTATTTCAAACCAAGCAAGATGACGTCGCGACACCAACAGGTGTAAAGGTAAACGGTGTTGATACCTATACGGGGGAAGACGGTATTAAAAGTGAAGGTTTTGAAATTGAACTGGCCGGTAAAGTATCGGATAACGTAAATCTAGCAACGGGCTTTACCCAAGTTAAAATTGAAGATGCTGATGGCGATCAAACCAATTTATATACGCCAGAACAAACCTTCAACCTAGCCGTTAGCTATAACCTTGGTCAGCTAACACTGGGTTCAGCCTTAGATTGGCAGAGCAAAATTGAAGGGACTGTTAAGCAGGATGCTTACTTGCTCAGTTCTATCATGGCAGGGTATGCCTTTACTCCAAGTTTGAATGCGAATCTTGTTGTAAATAACTTAGGTGATGAGAAGTATATCAATAGCTTAAAATGGGCTCAGGGTTACTATGGTGCACCGCGTAACGTAACCGCATCGGTTAACTTTTCGTTTTAATCGTTCAATATATAAAACCATGACCAGGTAACTGTTCATGGTTTTTTTGCTTTCAGAATATAAGTATGTGGTGAGAGACATGAATAAGGCTTTATTTAAATGGCATGGCTATGTTGGGTTGTTTGCCTTTATT
>JAWUXY010000136.1:0-20537 GCA_034111105.1 Bermanella sp.
CTATTCATGATTTTTCTCAGCTAATGAGCATGAAAAAAGCAGGGTAACTTAATCATCAGATTCTTAGGAGAATAAAATGTCTGATATTTTTCAACAAGTAGTAGAAGTCGTTGCAGAGCAGTTGGGTGTTGAGGCCGCACAGGTTAAGGCAGGGTCTCATTTTATTGAAGTTCTAGGTGCAGATTCATTGGATACAGTGGAGCTATTAATGGCACTAGAAGAAAAATTTGATTGTGAGATTGATGAAGCATCAGCAGAAAAACTGACTCGTGTGCAAGACATTGTAGATTTTATTAAAGCATTAGAAACCGCTTAATTAAATTAATTAAAAAAGCCCCATGCCAAAGTAAATAATACTTAGGCATTGGGCTTTTTTGTGCCTGATTGAAGCATGAACCTTGGTTCTTTCATAGGTTTATAATAGAAAAAGGTTTTACGTAAAACACATGTTAATGAGTAGGTATGCGGTTTACCTTAATCTATTTATTGTTTAATACGCATGTTTATGGTGAGTGAAATGATATTGGGAGCACTGCAAAGCCTATATTCAGAGCCAACCTTGGCCAAACCGGAAAATAAACCCGGACACGTTTTGCCGCCTTTAGAGGCAGGCTCAAAAAGCAAGTCTGTAGAAACGTATTTTGAAATCTCTGAATTCTTCACATAGAGAAAGTGAAATAAAGTTTGTAGAAAAAGACCAGTGTATTGTTGATATTTTAGGCAATCTTGATGCGCTATCAGAACAAGCTAACGTTGATGATGTGGTTTGATATAGTCTGTTAAATTCTTTTGGGTCTTAGCAGGTTAAATTATGGATGTCGCCAATACTTTCCCCCCATTAACGCCTGAGCTAAATGTCCGTGATATTGGAGCATCATTAGACTTTTATACGAGATTACTGGGCTTGAAGTTTGCTTTGAACGCCAAGAAGAAGGTTTTGCAACAATAGAATGTGATGGTGCATTTATCATGCTTGAGCAAGTAGAGACGCTTGAGTCCCGTGATGAGCCATGGCTGACTGCAACATTAGAATATCCGTTTGGTAGAGGGATTAATTTTCAGATAATCGTTACGGACTTTGATATTGTTTACGAGCGTTTATTAAAGAATGGTTATCCTATTAGGCTACCTTTAGAGCAACGATCATATCGAGCAGGTGCTGAATTCATAAATGTTAGACAATTTATGATTATGGACCCAGATGGGTATTTACTCAGGTTAACTACTCATAATGCTAAGCATGACTTAACGGCTTAGCGATTAAAAATCGTCTAAATACAGGCTGTATCGATTTTATAACGATTAATCTGCTTTCGTAGGCGACTTTTTGCCTGTCGCTTGCTTGCGATATTCGGCCGGTGTCTGTGCTGTCCAGCGTTTAAACGCCCGAGTAAATGCGCTTAATTCAGAAAATCCTAAATCATAAGCAATTACGGTTAGTGGTAGTTGGGTTTGTTTGAGCAGAAAAAATGCTTTGTTCTGCTTAACTTGGTCAACTAGGTCACTGTAAGACGAACCGTCGTTTTTTAGTTTTCGGTAAAGGGTCTGTCTGCTCATGTTAAGTAGCTTGGCGGTTTGTTCTGCATCAAAACTGCCATCGCTTAAATTCTTTTCAATAATGCGTTTTACTTTGCTTGAAATACTGCGTTTGAATAGGCGAGACAAAACTTGGTTCGCATAATTTAATGTAGCGACACGGGTATGTGGGTTGCGACGCTTGGGCTTCATGCTCAGCATTTTACTGTCAAAGATGACCTCACAATAAGGTTGGTCAAAGTTAACCTTACAGGGGAATACGTCTTCAAATTTTTGTGCATACTCGGGTTGGCTGTGCTGGAAATTAACGCAATGGAAGCGAGTTTCGAGCCCCACGGCCTTAATCGTGCGCAGAACCACAATGGCAAGCGTGCGTTCGATATCCGGAATATGATAAAAATCAGGCGATTTGTAGATGTAGCGAAGGTGGCAACGTTTATCAATGATTTCGCATTCTAATTCAATGGCTTCATTCACGACGCTGAATAAACGAATGTAGTGCTCTAACCCTTCTTTTATGGTGCTGCTGTTATAAACCACGTGGGCAACTAAGCCTAAGTCTTCAATGCCTTCGTTTTGGGCAATGCTCAAGCCAAGCTCAGGGCATTGGCTTTTTTTTATGGCCAAATCCCAGATCGAGTGATAAATGCTTAGCGGTAAGCGCTGATCGGCTTCAGAAATAAGCGCTTCATCAATACCTAGCTCACTTGCTAGTGCCTTGGTGTCCATATTGAACTGTAGGAAAAAATCGATGATGGCCTGTGCTGAGGCTAACCCAACGGTGGGTTCAGAGAGAGCGTGCATGCAAAGATAAAACCTAGCATTAATAAAAAATAGTGGTGGCAATATAAGGGGTTACGCGGGGTTTCACAAGCAGCTTAAGCTAAAAACGATAACCCGCTACATAGCAGGTTATCTTTAGGTTTTTATCTGATTTCAGCCACGGTGATTTTTTCGTCACCATCTAAAATGGGTGTGATATCCGAGATGGCGTTTTTACGCTCGGGTGATGATTGCCACTTTTCCCATGCCTGAACAGATGCCCAGTTGATGACAATAAGGCGGTGATTAGGGCGATAAATGTCGGTGAGAGATTGGCTTGAAATATACCCTGGGGCCTCCAATACGGCTTTTAGTGTGGTGCGGATGGCGTCCAAATAATTTAGCTCTAAGCCTTCAGCGATATTGCGCTCTATGATTACTTTGATCATGGTTAATCCAATAACAGTAGGTGTATCTTATTTTTCGGTATTATATGCCCCAACTTAATACGTCTTTTAATGATATTCAAGGACTGAGATGCTTGAATCTACTTGGTCAGACAATCCCTGCACCAATCTGGGGTAAAGGGCGTTAAATGGGTAGAATCATTTGATCAAATAGGCCACAAAGGGTAATCTTCGCGGCCATTCGATAAATACTCATATCTTAGGTATCCAACTTGATTTCGACGTGTAATATCACCATGGAGTTTGGGGATAAACCCCTTTTTGAAGACATTTCAGTTAAATTCGGTGAAGGTAATCGCTACGGTCTAATTGGCGCGAATGGTTGCGGTAAGTCAACCTTCATGAAAATACTGGGTAGTGAGCTTGAGCCAACTACTGGTAGCGTCAGCATTGATCCTAATGAGCGCATGGCTAAATTGAATCAGGACCAGTTTGGCTACGAAGAGTATTCCGTTATTGATACCGTATTAATGGGTCATGCTGAGCTTTGGAAAGTAAAAAGCGAGCGTGATGCGATTTATGCCAACCCAGATATGACCGAAGAAGACGGCATGCGCGTAGCTGATCTAGAAACCGAATTTGCTGAGATGGATGGTTATTCAGCCGAAGCCCGTGCCGGTGAATTACTCCTAGGCTTGGATATTCCTATTGACCAACATTATGGCTTGATGAGTGCGGTCGCTCCAGGTTGGAAACTGCGCGTACTACTCGCGCAGGTGTTGTTTGCCGACCCAGATATTCTTTTACTCGACGAACCAACCAACAACTTGGACATTAACGCCATCCGTTGGTTGGAAGGGGTGCTTAATGATCGTAACTGCACCATGATCATCATTTCGCATGACCGTCACTTCTTAAACAGTATTTGTACCCACATGGCTGACTTGGATTACGGTGAGTTACGTGTTTACCCTGGTAACTATGATGAGTACATGACCGCGGCGACTCAGTCCCGTGAGCGTATGCTGGCTAATAACGCGAAGAAACAAGCTCAAATTGCAGAATTAAAAACCTTCGTAAGCCGTTTCTCGGCAAACGCATCAAAAGCCAAGCAGGCGACCAGCCGAGCGAAGCAAATTGATAAAATCAAGTTAGATGAGGTTAAAGCCTCTAGCCGTCAATCGCCATTCATTCGTTTCGAGCAAGAGAAGAAATTGTTCCGTAATGCATTGATCGTTGAAGATTTAAAGCAAGGTTATGACGATAATACCTTGTTCGATAAAGTAAACTTGATGGTTGAAGTGGGTGAGCGCATTGCGGTTATCGGCCAAAATGGTATCGGTAAAACCACCTTGCTGCATACGCTTGCGGGCAAAATGCCATCAAAAGCGGGCACTATGAAGTGGTCTGAAAATGCAAATATCGGTTATTACGCGCAAAACCACTCTAGTGATTTTGAGCAAGACTTAAACCTTTATGACTGGATGGACCAATGGAAAAACGAAGGTGATGACGAGCAAGTGGTTCGTGGTCAGCTTGGCCGTATGTTGTTTAGTGCGGGTGACATCAAAAAGTCAGTGAAGGTTATATCCGGTGGTGAACAAGGCCGTATGCTATTCGGTAAGTTAATGATGCAATTCCCGAATATCTTATTGTTAGATGAGCCGACTAACCACATGGACATGGAATCAATCGAAGCATTGAATCTGGCACTTGAGAACTATGAAGGTACGTTGATATTTGTATCCCATGACCGTCAATTCGTAAGCTCCATTGCCACGCGCATCATTGAGATCACCGATCAAGGTCTAGTGGATTTCCATGGTAGCTATGATGATTACCTTAAGTCACAGGGTTTAGATGCATAATTATTAGCATTTAAGTGACACAAAAAAACGGCTTAAGAAGCGATTCTTAAGCCGTTTTTTTGTTTGTATGGTTTGATTATTCCATGTCTTCTTTCATATCGTCATACGCTTTTTCTGCGTTTTGCTTTGCTCGTTCGGCGGCGGCTTGCCCATCATTTTTTGCTTTTTCAGGCATGCTTTCACAGCCACTTAGCGTGAATAGGGTAAATAAGCTAACAGAGATAAGAAGAGCAGTTTTCATGGTGATACCTTTTTATTGTGAGTTGTGTTTACTGCCGTAATTAGTGATTAAGCTTCAAATGCCACTTCAAATCCACCAAATATCATGCGTTTACCATCGAATGGTATATCAAGGTCAGCCATACTCATTTCAGGGTCTGACATGGCTGCTTTCATGCCTTTGTCACGCGTAGCTTTGTCTGGCCAAACCATCCAGCTAAATACGACGGTTTCATTATCTTTGCATTTTACAGCCATGGGCATTGATGTAACTTTACCTTCAGGAACATCGTCTCCCCAGCACTCTGTTACGCTGATCATGCCATGCTGTTTAAAGATTGGCGCGAAGCGCTTTGTCATTTCGATATAAGCTTGTTTGTTGTCAGTTGGTACCGCTAACATGTAACCGTCTATGTAGCTCATGTGAAGTCTCCATAAAAGTACTTCTAGAATATAGCGCTATCAATTAAGTATGACCATGACTTTTGTAGCGGTTTTTAGATCGGCTAAACCACCTTGTTTAAATGCAGTGCTTGTACTTGCCAGCCGTGTTTTGATTTAACCCAGTTTTCTTCAAAATCTATTTCAAGTAGCGGATTGCCATTAGCTGACGTACGACCGTGGCCTGATACTTTTGCTTTACGATCATTTAGCAGAAACTGAAGAGCGTTTTCTTCTAGCGTTATGTCGGTTTCAAACCACTTGCCGTTTTTTATCGCTTGTTTGATTGTGTCATAACGCGTGAGTCGCTCTTCTTTTCCCTTGGGGCTGCTCACATAGAAATCAGACGATTCAATTTTTTGTAATACATCCGTGTCGCCTTTGAAATAGGCTTTATACCAATGTTCACGCGCTTTTTTTATGTCACTTAAATCACTCATATTATTCCGTTACCTCGTAAGTAATTATGTAATGAGTAGGGTTGGGTGCTAACCAATGACAATAATGCGGTGTGTGAGTTGGTTAGCTGACTCAATTGGATTTATTTATAACCTTCTTTGAGTTTTTTTGTTTTCATTAGTTCATTTAAATATAGTTTGTTTTGGCCAAAATAAAAGGCCTAACCATTGCTGATTAAGCCTTTTTTTGTGAAGCGGTCTGCTTTAATGGACTACCACATTAAATCATCTGGGATTTGATAGTCAGCATACGGGTCGTCTTCTACTATTTCTTGCTTAGATGGTTCAGCTTGGTATACAACAAAACTCTCATTACGCTCTCGAATTTTATCGGCCACTACAACGGGAATGATAAAGTAGCTTTGATCTAGTTTAGCGATAGCCAATATCCCTCGGCTTAGCTGATGTTGAAGTAGGCTGGTGACTTGTATGCGCTTGATTTTATTACCATCTTGGAAATTGTAGTCAAGCTCAGCCCCTTCACGTTTGATGGCATGATTTTGAATTAACTGCTTGATTTGAGCGGCCAATGCTTTGGTTTGTTCCTGTGCTTTACGCTCGTCATTTAGTTTTTTGTCTTTTTCTAGTTTTTCTTTACGTGCTTTCTCTGTTTGTAATTTGGTTTCGTCAATTACCTCATCGCCTTTACGGATTTGCTTGGCGACTTTCTTCTTTGCGCGCTCGGCTTGCTGCATTTTCTTTTTGTTGGTTAGGCCAGCTTTTAACAGCTGCTCTTGTAACGATGCCATGACTTGCTCACTAATGAATATGAAATAGGGTGTTATTTTAGTGATCTGAGTGTGGGTTGCCTAGTGCTGTGTCACTCAAAAGGGTTTAAAGCGCGATAAAGTGCTTCTTTCGAGTATTTAAGCTCAAGTGGGACCTTTTGTGCTCGGGTAAGTTTGCTCGACACAAGGGCGTAGCTGTGGTCAATGAGGCGCTTAATTTCACTCTCGGGGAGGGTGTCATCAAGAATCAGCGTATTCCAATGCTTTTTGTTCATGTGATAGCCAGGAATGACGGCTGAAAAAACATCCCTGAGCTCTTGTGCATGAAAGGGGTCACACTTTAAATTCATTTGTGCCACTTGATTCGGGTTGTTAGGGGTTTTGTTGCCCGTTGAGCTAATAAGAGCAAACATCTTGTTGCATACTTTGTAAACATGCACGTCTTGGTCAAATGGAAAGCTTAATTGCGCTTCTGGCTTGCTTGCTAGATATTCACAGCATTGGTCAAAGGTCATGGTTTGCTCTTTAGGTTTTTCGCTTCTTTATTGGATAGAGTGTTTTATTGATCCAGTGAAGTATTGCTTTCGTAAGTCAATGAAGCAAGTTAGTCTTTGGCTGACATTCATATGTTGAATACATATAACTTCACATAAACACAAGGAATCATCATGGCAACAGTTACACTTCAAGGCAATGCGTTTGATACTCAGGGTGAGTTACCTAAAGCAGGTTCTCAAGCACCTGCTTTCACGCTAGTGCAAGGTGATTTATCAGACCTAATGCAGAGCGATTTGGCTGGTAAGCGTATTATTTTGAATATTTTCCCTTCTGTTGATACTGCAACCTGTGCCGCCTCTGTTCGCAAGTTTAATGAAAAGGCCGCTGCATTAGATAATACCGTTGTTGTTTGTGTCTCAGCGGATCTACCGTTTGCATTAAGCCGCTTTTGTGGTGCTGAAGGCATTGAGAACGTGAAGGTAGCGTCTAGCTTTCGCTCAAGCTTCGGTTTAGATTATGGTGTTGAATTTATCTCAGGCCCGTTGAGCAAATTATTGTCTCGATCCGTAGTGGTAATCGATGAGTCAGGCAAAGTACTGCACTCTCAGCAAGTGGCTGAAACTGTCGATGAACCAAACTATGATGCCGCGTTAGCGGTTTTATAAGAACAACTGTAAAAAGGCCGTTAACGCTTAGGTGTTAACGGCTTTGTTGTTTTTTGGCGTTGTACATACCTTTATCGGCATAGGTGAGCAGCTCATCGCAGGATGAGCCGTTGGTAGGGAAAGTAGCATAACCAATACTGGCGTGAATATTTAATGTTTGATCATTGATTTTCATATCTTTGTAGAGGTTTTCGGTAATGTAATTAATAGCGGTTTTGATGTCGCTTTTTTTATGCGTATTCTCAAGTAACAAAATAAATTCATCACCACCAATGCGGGCAACCATGTCCGATTTTCGGATACTGTTTGAAATGCGCTTGGCAGCTTCTTTCAGTACTAAGTCCCCGAACGAATGCCCATGGGTATCATTAATTTTTTTGAAATTATCTAAATCAAAAAATAGTAGACTAAACGCGCACTGATTGCGTTCGTATTGCGCAATTAAATGGTCAATACGATCGATAAGTGAGTATCTATTTGGGATGTTGGTCAGGTAATCGAATCTAGCTTGATACCGCAGTTGTTCAGTTTCATCTATGCGTTGGGTGATATCGCGGTTAATGCCTAATGCGCCAATCATGTGTTTATCATCATCTAAAATGGGGATGCACATAGATTCAATCCAACCGATTGAGCCGTCTTTTTTTAGCATGCGAACTTCACCTGTCCACTTTCCCTCGCGGGCCACTGCGGCTAATACTTCTTCGGTAATATGCTCCGTGTCTTCTGGTACATGAAGAATACTGACGGTTTGGCCAATCGCTTCTTGTTCGGTGTAGCCGTACAGTTTTTCAGACCCAATATTCCAGTCAGTGATGATACCTTGAACATCTGTGACCACGACAGAATCAAAAAGGTGATCAAAGGCTTTGGCTCTGAGTAATAACTGCTCGGATTTCAAATCGATTGCTCATTATTCATTTTGTGTTTAATTGCTTAATGGTTATCAGTCTAGCAATGGAATACAGAATAGAAATAGTCAAAGCGGGTAAGTGTTTAGTTAAGGCAGATAATGAGTGTCTATATAACCTTGAGCCATATGAATGGGCTCTAATGAACCGCTTTTATTATGTTTTTTTATAAGTATAGAAAGCTGAGTTGCTGATGTTAAGTGAAAATAGAAACGTGTTTTATTAAAAAGCCGTTAGCACTGACGAGTTAACGGCTTTTGTTTTCTATGTGTTTGCTTAAGCTTTTTTCCCAGCTTGGCTGCGTAGGCGCTGCTGTTCACGCTCTACATCTTTTGCTTTGCGATGCGCTTTAATGGCGTCTTTTACGTCAGAGCCGATATGGGCTTCACCGCGTTGTTTAGCAAGCTCGACTTGCTTTTCACGCTCGGCAAAGCGTGCGCGTTGCTCGTCTGTGATTTTGTCGAAGCAGTGTGGGCAGCTTACGCCTTTTTGATAGCGGCTATCCAGTTTTTCGTCTTCGGTAATCGGTAAACGACACGCATGACACTGGTCGTATTCGCCTTTTTCTAGTTTATGGTTTACGGTGACGCGCTCATCAAATACAAAACATTCGCCGTCCCAAAGTGTATTGTCTTCAGGTACGTCT
The DNA here is from genome assembly GCA_034111105.1 of Bermanella sp. GTDB lineage: Bacteria > Pseudomonadota > Gammaproteobacteria > Pseudomonadales > Oceanobacteraceae > Bermanella. The sequence continues at coordinate 9,140 of JAWUXY010000136.1, forward strand.
TCTAAGTATTTTAAGATGCCGCCTTTAAGGTGATAAACTTCTTCAAAACCTTGCTCTTTCATGTACGCCGTTGATTTTTCGCAGCGAATACCGCCAGTGCAAAACATAGCGACTTTTTTGTGTTTAGTTGGATCTAGGTTTTCTTTAACGTACTGTGGGAATTCGCGAAAGGTTTCCGTGTTCGGGTTAATTGCGTTACGGAATGTGCCGACTTGATATTCATAGTCGTTGCGCGTGTCTACAAGTACGACGTCTGGGTCGCTGATTAGGTCGTTCCAATCTTTAGGTTCAACATACGTGCCCACGACTTGTTTTGGGTCGATGCCTTCAACACCCATGGTGACGATTTCTTTTTTCAATTTTACTTTAGTACGGTGAAACGGTTGGATATCGGTATAGGATTCTTTGTAAACAATGTCGGCTAAGCGTTCGTCGTGTTTAAACCAAGTCAGTAGCGTATCAATGGCGTCACGGGAGCCAGCAACGGTGCCGTTAATGCCTTCACCTGCTAATAATAACGTGCCGCGAACCTGGTTATCATCCATGACCTTTAATAGGTTAGGGCGAATGGCTTCGAAGTTTTCAAGGGTAACAAACTTATACATGGCGCATACGACGATGCTGCCAGTGTGTTGGGACTGGGTCATATCTTCTCCTGCTAACCGAAGCGTAAGTTCGGCGCATTCTATTTGGCTTAAAATCAATCGCTGAAACGATCAGCTGGGCGGGATTATAGTGATTTTACGCCATTTGTGAAGATCTTAGGTTAATCCAGCTTGTTATTACCGTGGCAATAACAAGCTGCGTATCGCGAGTTTTACTGATATTTGGTGGCCAGCATGTCAAAGGCAGCGCGAATCCCCATGGCTTCGCCACCGATAGGGCGCCCTGGCAAGCTGCGGTTGTTCCAAGCCATAACATCAAAATGCACCCAAGGGGTGTCTTTTTTAACGAATGCCTCAAGGTACAGAGCCGCTGTAATCGCGCCGCCAAACGGGCTTGGTACGCTGTTGACCATGTCGGCAATGTCGCTTTTTAGCATGTCTTTATACGCTTGATGCAGGGGCAGTTGCCAAACAGGGTCTTGGCTTTTTTCGCTGGCGAGCATTAATGCATTGGCGGTGGCTTGATCATTGGTAAAAAACCCTGGTAATTCTGTGCCCAGTGCCACGCGGCACGCGCCGGTAAGCGTGGCGAAATCAATAATCAGCTCTGGGTTGTCATTATTCGCTTCACTTAATGCGTCGCACAGCACTAAACGGCCTTCGGCGTCTGTGTTGTCGATTTCGACGGTTAGGCCATGGCGAGTGGTTAATACATCGCCCGGACGAAAGGCATTGTCTGATACGGCGTTTTCAACGCTGGGCACTAATACACGCAGGTTGATCGGTAAATGGTGGCTCATGATTAAACGAGCAAGGCCCAATACGTGCGCGGCACCACCCATGTCTTTTTTCATGTTACGCATGGCAGCACCAGGCTTAAGATCAAGGCCGCCGCTGTCAAAGCAGACGCCTTTGCCCACTAGTGTCACTCTGGGGTGTTCAGTGTTGCCCCAGTGCATATCAAGTAAGCGCGGCGCATGACAACTGGCTCGTCCTACAGCATGAATCGTCGGGTAATTTTGGGTTAATAGCTCATCGCCAACGATTTCGCTAAATTGTGCGCCAAATTCGCATGCAAGGGATTCCATGGTCACGGACATATGCTGCGGCATCATGTCGCTGGCGGGTGTGTTGATCATGTCACGCACAAGGGTGGCCGCTGCAATAAACTTATCTGCTTGCTCGATGATGGCTTTATCGGCAATGGCTAATTTGGGTTGGCCTTGAGTGACGGCTTTATATTTATCAAAACGATAGCTGGTTAAGCCAAATGCAATGGCGGTATTTAATTGGTGCTCAGCGTCTGCTTTCAATAAAAATGTTTTGGCTGGTAGGACTTTGGCTAAATCTGCCGTTGCAAAGAAGTCCGATAAGTTCTCACTGACAAAAATAGCGGTTTCTAATGCGCCATCTTTACTAGGAATAAGCGCAAGGCCTTGCTCTTTATATTGGCTTTGCTCAAGCCAATTTTTTACGAAGCTACTTTGTTGCTCTAGCCATTGTGAATATTGATTTTTCTCAAAAAGGTGTAAAGGGATGCCAGTTGAATCATGAATAATAACGTTTTGCATAATGAATCCTTAGTACAGTGGCGTGAGTTTAGCATGGGGCTAGGTGTAACCTGCACTGCTTTAACTGAATCTTTTTTACAAGAGGCGTTTGAATCATTTCTAAAACACCTAATTGATTAAGCAATGCATCAACATTGTTTTTTTCATGCTCTTTTAGTGCGTTATATACGGTTTGCAGTCGTTGCCACATCCATAATACATAACTGAGGTTTAATCGTTTAGATTGAATGTTGTCAATGGTGAGAGTGGTGCTGCCAAAGGTGCGTGGTAGTCGAGTTTTATCTGGGTAGTATTGGCACCATTCAGTAAACCCGCGGATGCTTTCTTTGATTAAAGGCACATGGGTTTGACTCCAGATTTGCAGTATCGGAAGTAAGCTTAAGGGCAGTGTCGGTGTTTCCAGCCATTCGCCATTATGTAGGTTGATGGGGCCGTTGAGGGTGTTAATCCAGTTAATAATATGGGGGTACGATGTGATTAATTTGTCCGGAAATGGGTCCCGATATAGGTGCGCATAAATAGGGCCGTATAAAGAAAAATCGGCCAGGCTCGGGCGTGTACCAAATATAAATGTATGTTGAGCTAAATGTAGATTTAAAAAATTTAAAATACTGTGTGTATTGGTTTCAAGTGGTTGTTGCATGGCTTCATTGATACCGAGAATAGGAAGGTAGCCCGCCATTTTCGCACCCATTTTCTTTGCAACAAACGATTGCATAAATGTTGGAAATTTAGGCAGCGCGCTACGACCAAATTCGCCATAAATAAATGGGTTATTCTCCGGGTAGTGCCAACGGTAATGCAACGCTGATAGCGGTAGCCATTCATCCCCAAGTAGTTCTAGAATATAGGCGCATATTTTATGAAGGGGCTCATCAGGAATAACCGCTTTTGAAGAATACTTTTGTTCGTAATGGTCAATGATGACGCTGCTGTCTTGCAGTACGGTATTATCGTCATACACCACGGGCATGATAATTTGGCCCACGTCTTTTTTGATTTTGTAATTTAATTGCCAAGCACTTACCACTTTGTAATCGGGGTCAAGTTGCTTGTAAGAAAGGTAGCTGCGTACCTTGGCGGTGAAGGGGCTGACATCCCAGCCATATACTTGAATTTTAGACATGCTGTGTTCTTATTCTGCGACCCAGACTCTAACGTTAGCAGGGTGTGAACACTCATGGCAAATTTGTGCGACTTATATAAAAAGAAAGTGGCCAGAAGCCACTTTCGATTTTGCCTGATTAATCAGGGATAACGTCTTCAGCTTGAGGGCCTTTAGCGCCATCAGTCACAGTCATGGTAACCTGTTGGCCTTCAGCTAGGCTTTTACGCCCTGATGCATTGATTGCACTGTAGTGAACAAAAACATCTTTGCCACCTTCTTGCTCAATGAAACCAAAACCTTTTTCGTCGTTGAACCATTTAACGGTTCCGTTAACACGTGACATTTTTTCTACTCTCTTTCAGGCCAATTGTATTGGCAGTTTAACTACGACCTACGCGGTAAGCGTGTGGTCGTATCGGTAAGATTTATCTGGAGTATTCCATTTGATAAATCAGTGCTTATCTTAGACCCAATTGTTTTTAAATAAAACAAAAAATATGCGAAAAAACCATTTTTTCCCCATGAATATTGTGAGGTTTTAAAATGTCATATTAAGATTTAAATAATCGAATAAATTTTCATTAAAAGTTATATGTTGGTCATAAAATTGCAACGTAAATAAAGTAACAATCAATTACATATTTCGTCGATACTCACCACCTGCTACATACAGTGCATGACTGATTTGCCCAAGTGAGGCATGTTTGACTGCCTCAATTAAACTGGCAAATGTATTGCCTCTTTCTACTGCACAAGCTTGTAATGATTGCAGGGCCTGTTCTGCATTACTTTGGTGCTGTTGATGAAACTGCTCGATGTTATTGATTTGTTGGTGTTTTTCATCATCACTCGAACGAGCTAACTCTAAATTACCACTGATATCTTGGCTGTCATTTCCCAAAAATGTGTTTACTCCAATAATAGGTAGGCTGCCGTCGTGTTTTTTATGTTCGTAGTACATAGATTCATCTTGAATTTTGCTGCGTTGATACATGGTGTCCATAGCGCCCAATACACCACCACGATCACTTAATCGATTGAACTCTTGATAAACCGCTTCTTCTACTTGGTCGGTTAGTTGTTCAACAAAAAATGAGCCCTGCAATGGGTTTTCACACATATTCATGCCTAGCTCTCTGTTAATAATGAGCTGAATGGCCACTGCTCGGCGTACGCTGTCTTCGGTTGGTGTAGTGATGGCTTCATCAAAGGCATTGGTGTGCAAGCTATTGCAGTTATCAAATAGGGCGTACATGGCTTGCAAGGTCGTACGGATATCATTGAACTGAATTTCTTGGGCATGGAGTGAGCGCCCAGATGTTTGAATGTGGTATTTTAATTTTTGCGAGCGCTCGTTACCTTGATAGCGATGCTTGATGGCTTTTGCCCAAATTCGGCGCGCAACACGTCCGATGACGGCGTACTCTGGGTCCATGCCATTGCTAAAAAAGAAACTTAAGTTAGGGGCAAAGTCATTAATGTTCATACCTCGGCTTAAGTAATACTCGGCAATGGTGAAGCCGTTTGCGAGAGTAAACGCTAATTGGCTAATGGGGTTCGCACCTGCTTCAGCAATGTGATAACCACTAATCGAGACGCTGTAAAAATTTTTCACATCGTGATCAATAAAATATTGCTGGATATCGCCCATCATATGCATGGCAAACTCAGTCGAAAATATGCAGGTGTTTTGCGCTTGGTCTTCTTTTAAAATATCAGCTTGAACGGTACCGCGTATGGTTTTCAATGTTTGCTGTTTAATATTTTCATAAGTGTGTTTGTCGACTAATAATTCACCGTTAATTCCTAATAAGGCTAAGCCAAGCCCGTTGTTATTGTCGGGCAGTTCGCCTGCATAAGAGGGCTTGGGGTGATCTTTGAAGTATTCATTAATCGTGATTTGCGCCTGTGGCCAACGTTGATTTTTTTTTAAATATTTTTCAACTTGTTGGTCGATGGCCGCGTTTACAAAGAACGCAAGAATAATTGGCGCTGGGCCATTGATTGTCATTGAAACAGAGGTGGTGGGTGAGCATAGGTCAAAACCGCTGTAGAGTTTTTTCATGTCATCGACGCTAGCAATGCTGACGCCAGAATTACCCACCTTGCCGAAAATATCTGGCCTTACCGCTGGGTTTTCGCCATATAGCGTTACACTATCAAATGCGGTAGATAGCCGTGCGGCATCTTGGCCTTTGCTTAAATAATGAAAACGTCGATTTGTACGTTCCGGCGTGCCTTCACCTGCAAACATGCGAATGGGGTCTTCGCCTTGGCGTCGATAGGGGAATACACCCGAGGTATAAGGGTAGAAGCCGGGTAAATTTTCTTTGCCTAAAAACAGCACCCAACTTCCCCAGTTATTGTCGAGTGGTGCTGCAACTTTACAGATATCTAAGTGGCTAAGACTTTTTTGGTAGTTATCGCCCTTGATGACTTTATCCCGCACTTGATACTCATAGTGCTCGGCGGTGACTGCGTTGCGTTGGTGTGGCCATTGCTTCAATATGTTTAGTAATGAAGGCTCAATATTGCAGAGATGGCTTTGGTAGCGCTGTCGCAATAAGGAGTGTGGGCTGTCTTCTTGTAATGCGGTTTGCGTGTAATGTTCAAGTGGTTCTGGCAATGCTGAATCGTTTAATTCTTTCAGTGCTTCATAGCAGTGCTGTGCTTTTGTGGCGCTTATACTGTGTTGCTCAATGAGTGATGCTTGTTGGCGACCACTATCTGATATTTCAGATAAGTAGCGGCTGCGATGACTTGGAATAATCGCGGTGCCTTTTGGTTCTATGGCGTTAAAACGTGATGTGTAATTGGTCTTTTGTGCAAAATCAGGGTTATTTTTTTGCAGTAAATGAACGAGTGAATCGAAAAACCAATTAACACCAGGGTCGTTAAATTGGCTGGCAATACATGGATAGACAGGCACTTGATCGTCTGCAAGTGCAAACTCATTATGATTACGACGCCATTGTTTTTTTACATCTCGCAATGCGTCAGAGCTGCCACCTTTTTCAAATTTATTGATGACAATGCAGTCGGCAAAATCCAACATATCAATTTTTTCTAATTGGCTTGCTGCGCCAAATTCACTGGTCATGACATAACTTGATATATCCACATAATCGACAATCTCGCTGTCGCTTTGGCCAATGCCTGCTGTCTCAACAATAACAAGATCAATATCCGAGCTTTTTAAAAATCCAATGGCATCAGCCAGCATGCTATTGGTTGCAGCGTGCTGTCGGCGAGTGGCCATTGAACGCATAAATATGTTGGCATGACCTAGGCTGTTCATGCGAATGCGATCCCCTAATAATGCACCGCCGGTACGTCTGCGAGTGGGGTCAACGGCCAATACTGCAATTTTTATGTGAGGTAAAAACTGACAAAAACGATTGAGTAATTCATCGGTTAAACTGGATTTACCGGCACCGCCAGTGCCTGTAATACCGAGTACTGGGGCTTGTGGCTGCTGATGCCATTGTTGACGTAGGCTATTTAATGTTTCAGTTGTTAGGGTGTTGTCTTCTAAGGCGCTCAGCATTCTGGCGATATGAAGTGTAGGGGCTTGTTGAGTATCGGGTGGTATGTGCTGACGGCGCTTTTCTGCGCGTATGACGACGTCATCAATCATACCGAGTAACCCCATTTTCATACCGTCATTAGGGTGGTAAATACGTTCTACGCCGTAATCATGTAATTGCTTGATTTCTTCTGGAGTGATGGTGCCACCGCCACCGCCAAATACAGCAATGTGTTCGGCGCCTGCGTGTTTTAAGCTGTCGATTAGGTATTTGAAATATTCAATGTGACCACCTTGGTAAGAGCTTAAACAAATGGCGTCGGCATCTTCTTGTAGGGCGGCGTTCACAACATCTTGAACACTGCGATTATGGCCAAGGTGAATAACCTCAACACCTTTGTCTTGTATTAAGCGGCGCATGATATTAATGGCGGCATCATGACCGTCAAAGAGACTGGCTGCGGTGACAAAACGCAATGGCTGTGTGCTCATACTTCACCTCAAATAACACTAAATGATTCGTTAGTGTTGATTGTTTTTATTCTTATGGTGAATTCAGTCTAGCCCTAACGGTGAGTGGACAATAGGGCCAATTTGGCCCTAGTGTTAAATAGATTTAAACGGTCAGTTTATTTGGAAGAAAAGGTCATAAGCGCAACACATAAAAATTAAATGCTTAAGACGAGCAGCTAATTTCTAAGGTCTTGCCCCAATCTGGTGGCAGCTTGGCATAGTCGTCGTTTTCAGGTTGCTCATCAAAGGGGTTTTGCAAAATGCTAAACAGTTTTTGCACTTCACTGTAATCACCGCTTTGTGCTGCGCGGATAGCATTTTGAGCAAGATAATTACGTAGAATATATTTTGGGTTAACTTGATTCATTCGCGCTTTTCTTTTGTTGTCATGCTCACTATTAAGGGGTTGTTTGTTGTCAGATAAGCTTTTTTTATAGGCCGTAAACCATTCGTCAAAGGCGGTAATATTTAAGCACATATCACGTAAATGTGTGTATGTGTCTTGGTTGTCAATTGAAGACAACTGGCGAAAAAAATAACTAAAGTCTAATTGACAGCTTGCCATCATTTTAGATGTTTGTTCGATGATGTCTTGATGCAATTTTGCATCACCCATTAAGCCCAATTTGAGTGTCATTTTTTCTAAGTAGGCGTGCTCGAATATACTTGGGTAGGTATCAAGTATCGCGACTAATTGTTCTTTATTGGCCAGAGGCAAAAGCGCTTGGGCTAATACGGCAAGATTCCAATTGGCAATATTAGGTTGTTGGTTAAAAGCATAGCGTCCTTGGTGGTCGCTGTGGTTACAAATGAAGGTTGGGTCGTAATCATCCAAAAAGGCAAACGGCCCAAAATCAAATGTGTCGCCAATAATCGACATATTATCGGTATTCATTACACCGTGGGCAAACCCTATGCTTTGCCAATGGGCCATTAAGTTGGCAGTGCGGGTTAATACAGCTTGAAAAAAATCCGCATAAATATTGTCATGTTCTTGGTTAAGCAACTCACTGAAATGATGCTGAATAACATGATCACACAGGGTTTTAAGCAAATCAGATTGTTGTGTGAATGAGCAAAACTCGAAATGCCCAAACCGAATATGACTCTCGCTTACCCGTAAAACGGTGGCTCCGGTTTCGGCGCGCTCTCGATAAACAGGCGTATCGGTATCCACAACACACAGTGCACGACTGGTGGGCACATTCAGTGCGGCCAATGCTTCTGAGCATAAAAATTCACGAATGCTTGAGCGCAGTACCGCACGGCCGTCACCTTGGCGAGAGTAGGGGGTGAGTCCTGCACCTTTTAAATGTAAGTCCCAAATTTTGCCATCATTCTCAACTTGGCTAAGTAATACACCTCGACCATCACCAAGGTCAGGATTGTAATAGCCAAACTGGTGTCCCGTGTATTTCATGGCAACAGGCTGCCAATTACTTAATAGGCTTTGGCCTGAGAGTATTTTTAGTGTGGTTTCGTCATGCAGCGATTGTTCATTAAGGCCAAACAATTGCGCACAGGCAGGGCTAGACGCCACAAGCCTCGGGTTTGATAATGGTTGCGGTGTGACCGGACTGTAGAGGGTGTCAGGCAGTGTTTGAAACGCCTGTACATAGTTGAGTTCTAACCAGTTATTCATAATGATCTCGCGACGACAGAATCACAGTATACCTGTGATTAAGATGCCGTGCTTTGCTTGTGACCACTGTACAGAACTAAAAAAATCCCGCCAAGTATACCGCTGCTTGCCAGTATAAATGTCAGGGTAATGGCTTCATGATTCCAAATTATGCCGCCAATGGCGGCCAGTATCGGCACGCTCAACTGCATAACGCCTGCACTCAAGGACGTAAACGAGGGCAGAACTCGATACCATAGCCAGTAACCCAAACCGGATGTGATCGCCCCAGACGCTATGGCTAATAAAGTACCTTGGTTTGTGATGTTGATTGCGTCATGCAACCAATAAAGTGGTATTAGAAATACACAAAAAAATACACTATAAAAAAAGTTTTGCGCGGTATCTTTTTGTGGGTTCTGGCTGGTTTTACCGGCAATGGTGTAATAACCCCAAGCAATACCCGCAATGGCCATGAGTAAAACACCGGATACATCTGGGCGCTGAGCACCTGGGATCATCCATGCAGCAAAACTGCCCAGGGCCAGTAGCAGTCCCGCTAGTTCAAGTTTGGTGCTGCGACGCCCTTGTATGTATTGCACAGTCAGCATGGTTAGTTGCACACTGACAAATAAAATTAATGCACCAGCAGCCGTGCCAAGCATTAAATACGCAATTGAAAAGCAAGCGGCATATACAAATAAGTAAGCCGCTTGTTTGATGCGAAGTTTGCTGGGTTTTTCAATAGGGGCATGTTTGCGATTCATGACAAACACCAGTGCCACTAAAATACAAGCGCCACTGATTAAGCGGATAATAGTAAAACTGTTTGCATCGATTAAACCATCGTTTAGCGCAAGACGACACAATACACTGTTGCCTGCAAAGGCTAACAGTGCGAGCACCGTTTGCATAGCTAACGAAAGAGGCGACATGTTTAATCGTCTTTTTTTATGTTGTTAAGCAAGTCTTTGAGCTCTTTTGCTTTTGCAGGATCACCCATTGCTGCTTTTAATTTTTCTCTTGCGGCGTTTGTATGATCGTATTCTTTTTTACAGCACGCTTCGTATTCTTTACCGCTGCCACAAGGGCAAAGCTCATCATCTTGAGTCATATCGTTCTCTTTGTTTAAAATAAAATGCATTAGCTTGGGTACAAAGGTTGTAGTGGTGACGATGTGTTGTCTTTGTTCGGCTTAATGTTACGAATAAGCTGCCACAAGTACTCGCCTTGCCACGCACTGTTACCATGAGGTGAGTACAGTGTGTAGTCCAATTCTTGTAATGCTTGTTTTAGTTCTTTGCTGTTATTAATGGTAGCGACTTGCTCTAACGTTACGGTTTGTGTAAAGCCTTGTGTTTGTGCCCATTCAATAATAGCTTGACGAGCGGCGGTTGCATCATTAGCGCGGCAAGCTTGTTTGATGTGCTTTAATTGCGCTGACGATGATAATTGTTTGTTGTGTTCTTGGTTGTTCTCATCAGGCTTAGCTTGGTGCTTTTTCCAAAGAAAATAACTGGTGATCAGCCATAACAACATAAAAATTAAACTTAATACTGGCCACAGCTTTTCGCTGTTGCCTTGCTGCGTTGTGGCGATTAAGCCATCACTGCTTTCGCTTGCATCATTGCTCTGTGCGTTGCTTTGAATATTTTCGATACTGCTTTGTGCGTTATTGTTGTTTGGTTGTGTCGAGACAGCGGCACCGGATACCGTTAATGTTTGTGCTGGCATAACCGCGTACTCAATACGACCCGCTTTAATATCAAACCAAGGAATACGAATTTCAGGTAACCTCACATCACCGTTACGGGTGACAACGATAGCAATATTTTGGCTTATAATGCCGGTGATGCCGTTGTCATCATTGATGTCTTGGTTTTGAGGCTGCTCTGGATAGTATTTAAGTTGCGGTACATCACTCAGTGTTAGTTTAGGTAATTGTGCGGCACCTAAACCTTGTGCTTTTAACGTCAGTGCGAGCGTAATGGGCTCACCTTGTTTTAGACTCTTGGTATTGCCTAGCCATTTATAATTTATGCTGACATTTTTTGCGGGTAGCCATGTGGATTGCTGCGGGTAGTTGGCAGGTTGTGGCAATACTTGAATGCGAATAGGCGGATGGCTAATGGAAATAGGGCGGCCGGGGCGCCAGCGACCATTACTTATCTCACCGGTATAACGTGGACCAGGAATAATCAAATCACCACTGGTTTGTGCAAAAATCACATAGCGGCGTTCGTATACATCAAAACTGCGACCATTTAGTTGGGTGCGATATTGCTTGGTTTCGCCTAATGCTTGCACGACGGCATCTTCAACTTCAACTTCGTTCAACTGGCTGTTATCCAGTGGCACTGCAAAGTATAATTTTTCGCTGTAGACAATTTGCCCTTGCACATAACTGGTTTTAATGTCGGTTTCGGTGTGAAAAAACACGTCTTTTTGTTGGTT
>JAWUXY010000137.1:0-10878 GCA_034111105.1 Bermanella sp.
CCGGTATTGTTGTCCCGAGCAAGTCAATTAGAAAAGTGTTATTTGTCTTGAGTGAGTTAGCGCCAGAGTTCGAGTATCTCAAAACATTATTCCCAAATTTATCCCAAGTTTTAGATCTGTTTTTAATAAGCGGAAAAGTGCTTCAACAGTTCGATGAATTAAATCTTAATTCACAACTAACTGTGCAAGATCATGCTAGAGAATCATCTATATTTGCTATCCTAGGTTCGTCAGAAGAGCAATTTATAAGACCATTCTGGACAGAAAAACTAGCATTTTTTTGGTTGATAAATTCACTTTCTAAATCCACAGTGGGGTTGCATGAATTAAGCGCTGCTCTAGGCTTTGAATCAACATTTAAAAATTTACTGATAAACACGATTGCTTTTTCAACTAAGACAGTTCGGCCAAATTCGTATGAAGTATTAACTCAACAAAACTTAGCTGATTGGATTAAAAAAAATGCAAAGGAACTTTATCAAGACCAGGGAGATGATTTAATTGAATTTTGTCAAAACGTTCTCAATACTAATGAAAGCTTTGAAATTTATCATGATTACTCCCATGAAAATTATAGTGTTGGGCTAAATCAAACACGAAAATTTTCTGATCAGATGGGTGTTGGCTTATCTACTAGGCAAAGGCTTACCTCACATGTCGATGCTTTTAGAGCGTATGAACTGAAAACGTTGAGCAAGGCTTTACATCAAACCTATTCTAACCATTTAAACAATTTAAAGAAGCCTACCAAAGATCAGAAGGGATCAGCATCTGCGGCTTTCCCTTATGAAGCTTTGTTGGTTGGCCTTGCTTTGGCGACAGGTCGGTCAATTGAGGCTGTATTGAAACTTAGACTTTATTATGTTGGTGGCTCAAGGGCCACTATTAAGCCGTCCGGTAAAGATATCTTACTGATAAAACTAATTCAAAAATCATTGCATAAAACACATCAAGTTGTTTGGCAGGTTGAAGTTAAAGGTAAAGATGAACCACAAGAGTTGGAACTTCACCAGGAGCTACAAGATGTATTAAAAAGGTTGGCTAGTCTCAGTCAGATGGAAGGCGAATCAATTTATGATTTGCTGCCCTTTTCATTTGTAATATGGCCAATCCGCACTAGCAATTGGGTTAAAAGGTTTTTACCAAAAACAGATAAGATTAAATATAAGCTAAGGGATTCGTTAGCACGATATTTATATAAGCATAGTAGCAACGTTGCCATCTTGACTAGGTTGGTAAGTAAGGAAAATCATTGGCGAAATAATGATGCTTTGTTTTACTACCTCAAGCCTGAATCTCGCATATTTGGTCATTATTACAAGCTCGCAATACGCGAGATATTTAATAAGGGAAATAATATATCCGAGTTTAGTGCCGGTATAACTGAACCTGACTTAGATAATAATGTGAGCATTCGAAATATATTCAACGAGAAGCTAAAAGAAGCGGAAGGTTCTTCAGATATTGTCCGCCAACATAATGCCATTTCACATTATTTATTAATGTTATTAGTCGTTGCCACTGGCCATCGAAAGAGTAGAACACCGTTTTACTTTCCTTGGGATATTGATTGCTTGGAAAACCTAGTTTTTATTTGCGATAAATCCACGGTTGGATCAGAAGCGCGATACGTTCCAATTCCACAGTGGTTATCAGCGCAAGTGACACAGTATAAAAAACATCTTGTTTCATTAGCGTATTCATTAAAATCAGAAGCACCATCTTTATCAGAAAAAATAAGGCAACTGGGGTTGGATGAAGGTCAAGCGTTAGATTTCGGATTATTTTTTTCTATTGCCCAAAACCGTCAACCTAAAACCATATCTACCGGAGATTTACAGCGATACTATTTTAATGGTTCAAAGAAAGACATTGGATCATTTAGACGGGATATAGCGACATTTCTGATTGAGAGCGGTTTAAGTGGAATGCAAGTTGAAGCATTTTTAGGACACAACGGCGATCAACATATTTTTGGATCTAGTTCTTCATGGAGCATTCAAGAGTGGGCTGAGCAAGTCAGAAAGTCTCAAGCGCAGTATCTTATTGATGGCGGTTGGACAGAGCTCCCATTAAAGCCGCTTCAATTGCACATGCGTGCTGATGCAACCAACTTGCACATGCCTAGTCTGCAAACTACAGTTCACAGTTATGAAGGTCGTGATAAAAGTCGGCAGACGAATAAGAAGGTTGCATTTAAAATAATTGATTCAGTGATACCCGTCAATTGGTACTACGGGGGCGGCACCATTGATGAAAAGGATGCACAAAAGCTACTGGATGAGTCAGCCTTATTAACGAATGATGAGCAAGTTAGATCGCAATTACGTCAGGCATTATCGGCACGCATTCAGGCACTCAGAAATCACAATAGCGTCACTTCAACATCCATTAATTTAACGCGATATGAAGTTGGCCCTGTTACCGCATCAAGTGCTCGATATGCCAGAATTGCAGGAGTTATTCGAGATTGGTTTTTTACCGAATGCCAAAACCACACGCGTGTAAAAGCCAAGCCAATAGAGTCTCTTGCGTATATTGCTACTTCACTCATTATCAATGATGCGGTATTAGATCACGCTTATTGGAAAGCGCTGGTACAAGCGATTTATCAGCAAAAAGTGAGCAAAGTAAAAGGCACGCTCGCAATCCATATTACTTTCACAAGTAACGCTAATGCTTGTGAGAAAACGCTTTATCTTTCCCCTTTTACTAGTGCCTTGGTTTTAAACTATTGCCAAAATTCGAAAGTAGAAAGTCAGCTTAAAGAAACTGTCATAGATGAAACGAAAGAATATAAAGCCTTAGCTAAGTTTATTATTGAATTATCTAAGCAAATTGAACGCAGTATTTTCCGTAGTTTACCTTTTGAACCACGGGTTAAAAGACTAAGCATTTCGGATTTTATTTCAATCATGTCTGCGTGGTGGCAAATAAGGTTGCCAGGCGCTTTATACTCCATTGCGACAGGGCAGCATCATGGCCCCTCATTAGATATCAAAAGCTGGATGGGATTGTTACATCCAAGCCTTCAACATAATCAACCAAACATCAAAGAGATTAGTGTGCGTGTGGAAAAAACATTAACGCAGCTCAACGCTACCGATGCCAAAAAAGTCATTGAAGCGATTAATCGTTTATTAAAGAGTGTTGAAAGCGATGGCAACCTTAACTCTAAAACCTTAAAAGATAGGTTGCGTAAAAAATTAACTGCCGAATTGGGCCAAGAAAATTCAGTCATTTATCAGATGAACGAAGCCAAACCAATCGTACGTGTTTACCTGCTGTATATTCGACGCCTGCTTGATCAAGGCGGGTCGATGAAGCGCATCCTTAAATTCAGTACGATTAAATCTTATATCAATACAACTAAAGCAATCATTGATTTGTTTTGGGATCATGACCTATATCATCAGACATCAGCTTCCTTTCAATCTCATTATAAAAACTACATTACTAATTACCCCAAAAGTGCTGAACAATTACCGGGGCTCTTGCAACAGTTACATCAAGTCATGTGTGATGAAGTTGATGCGCCAAGACTACGAATACCCGGTACCAATGATAAAACCATCACGAATACACGTTGTAGCCTAATTACGCCAAGTCAATTTAAGCAGGCTTGGGAGATAGCCAAACAATTAAATATCAATAAACAAACCAAAGACTTTGCAGCTACTTATCTGTTATTAGGTTTTTGTTATGGTTTGAGGCGTCAAGAAGCATTTGGTCTGGAGCTTGAAGACTTTTATTCAGAAGATAATTTAGCTCTTAGTTTAAAAGCGAACCCTAGTCGTAGCCTTAAGTCCTTAGCATCGAGAAGATATATCAGCGATGATCAATTAACATGGTCTTCAAAAAAACACCTAAGCACATTTGTGACGGCATTAATGGAAATGTACCCAGAGACTGAATCAAATAACATTGATCGAAACAAACATTACTTATTTGCTGATTTTGAAAATAAAACAGATTTTAAATATCCCAGTAATGTCGATCCAGTGGTGACAGAATTGCTCAGGCGTATTACGGGAAATGCAAACGTTGTGCCTCATACAGCACGCCATTCATATGCCACCAGAAAAACCCATTTTATGATTGAGTCGCCACGTGAAATGCCGATTTCAGACGATGTTGAGATGGCTTTGCATGGATTGAGTGATAAAGGAGGTGAGGGCGATGATAAGGCATTTAAAACATTTAACCATGGCTATTATGGATGGCCATTTTGGATAGATGAAGCGGCGATGTCGATGGGCCATGCAAGTGCAGATACTTTATTAAATACGTACTGGCATACATCCTCAGTGCGTATGGCAGAGTACACATGGCATCACTCAAAAATCACTAAAGAGATCAAACAAAGTGGTATTGCTGTTTTGTTAGGGCGTGAGCGCTCCGCAATCACTAAGATGATGCAAAGAATAAAAAACAATAAAACTGATATCGACAATATTAATGAACAGTTAATCACACATTACATTAGTAAATCTAAACTACCTGAATTAACACAATCAATAGAACCTATTATCAATAAAACTACTGTTGACGAAGCCAAGGCAGAGTTGAGTATAAGTAGCGGTGTATTTAGCGAGCAATGGGTGAAGTATGACTGTCTACTTGTATCACGTCTCAAAGAGGACACGCCTTTAGAAACACTGATGGAGCAGGCCGATAAATTTAGGGTTAAGCATGAAGAGATCGAGCGATTTATAGGATTGTATACGGATATTTTAGCTGAGACTGGTATAGCTGATTTTGAGCCATCAGATTCAATGTATCTCAATGGGCCAAATCAAGAAGCCGCTGGAGTCATTAGAGGCAGTAATGAACGTTGGGCAGCACTTTCACGTATTCAAAAAATATATGAGCAATCAGTCAATTCGGCAGTAAATCAAGCGGGTCCATTGAGTAATGAAGCAGAAAAGGTAAAGGCGTTTTGTGCGTTATGGCAAAGAACAGTTGATGCAAGTGACCCATGGTTTGTTGCGAGGAATAAAGATGAAGTGGATTTGATTTACGCATCGTTATTAGCGATAGGGGTTGCGGAAGAGCAGCTTGAGTTGAGGGCCACAAGAAACTTTGACATCACGCTACTTAAAAAACACCTTAATGAGCAGATGATTAAATCAATCACAATCATTGATACACGAATTAGTCGCGGCAATAAGCATATCTTTGTGCCTGAATTTGGTATCAGGTTGAAGCAAATGAAAGATACAAAAATTGGTGATGGTCGAGATACGCATCGACTAATGATGATTTTGGCAGCTTGCATAAAACTAAAGTAGCGATGGTGTATGTCAGCTAAGGGGGGAGAAGCGGACGTTCAGAAACTTCCCATAATACATAAATCAAGCTGGCTGACACCTTGATTCGCATCATCATTTCTCCGAGAATTACTTTATCCTAACGCCTCATTAAGAGGCTAAAAAAAGTTTGCTAAAATGTGAAGCGAAGCGGAACCGAGCAAACTGTTTTTAGTCCTGCTTTAATGCCTTGTTAGGTTTACGATTACGCCACTGTACAAGATAAAATATTGCGCCACCAAAGAGTCCTGTATATAAACAAAACTTATGAAGACTAGCAACAGATAAATAATCCAACATTGGATTATTTAATGTAACTGGATAAAAAGGCTGAACATCTGAGTGCATAATGCTGTCAAGAATGACATGGCTAAAACAACCGACAAATGCACTTATAAATGCGACTAGCCAAGAGATTTTAATTGGTTGAGTCGCTTTAGATATTTTTAAAATTGTTAAACCAAATTCTGAAAGGTACTTACCTGATAAAGCCGATATCACAGCTAATAATGAGCCGCCAATAAATGTATGTGAAAAACCATGCAGGTGACCGTGACCATTTAACAATACCCACAACGGTTGTAGATCCATTACGATTTGAGACCACCCAAATACCATTAAGCTAAAACTCCCTTGGAGAATTGCTTTGATAAAGATTCCTGAACCCATATGGAATGGAGTAAGCGGCATAACCTTCCTTAGTAAACCTAACGCCGCCATCAGGGGCGTTTCATGCGATGACCGTTTGTGTGACAGAATGTGAGGAACGAACATTCACACAAACGGACAGCGCGTGAAACGTCCCGCTGGATGGCTTTGTTATGTGCATTCACGCGAACTTGCCCCATAGAACGGTGATGCCGTTGATTACACCAACGAGGAAAACGATGAAAATCAAAGCTAATACCACGAGACAACCCCACTCGAACGCTCTGTCTTTTGGAGTTTTCTGGTACTTTTCCTTACTGTTTCCTGATTTTATCTCTTTAGGTTGAAACTGCAGCTCGTGCAACTCTGACTTAACAGTTTCTGGGTATTCAGTGTATTGGGCATTCTGAACACTCTTGGGAAAGGTATGAAATATATAATCTGTGCTTTTGCCAGCGTACCGCTGGAGGTAAAGTTGAATAGCTTCAGAATATTCTTTTTCTCGCGCTCCCGATAGAAAAAGATACTTTCCTGCCTCAAGAGTATCATTCATAGAAAGAAGTACGTTTCCATACTCTTCAAGCAGAATTGCATCGTAGCCAGGGAAGGCCAGTCCGCCCTGAAGTTTTTCCTTGGCTTTCCAATGCTCGCCTGCATCAATGTACCGTTGTAATTCCGGGTCTTGTATCAACTACGATTCTCTTTTTTCACATAACGCCTAAATAACAGGCAAAAAGTAGTTGGCTAAAATTAGGTGAACTTAGTGAACAAAAAGCCGACTGTTTTTTGTCCTTGTTGATTTTCTTGTTATATTAAAATTATCTGAGAACTCAAATTATCATAATTCTTTTCCAGACTTAATAGTTTTTCTTTAACGGGTAACCCTCCCGCATAACCAACGAGCTCACCATTAGAGCCAATTATTCGATGGCAAGGTATTATAATGCCTATGCAGTTTGCCCCGTTTGCATTAGCGACAGCTCGAACGGCATTAATATTATCAATATTCTTAGCCATTTGGGAATAAGTTGATGTAGAACCATAAGGAACTTTAAGTAAAGCCTTCCAGACGCTCTGTTGAAAATCACTACCAACCATTTGAAGTGGAATAGTAAAATCACATCGAGTACCATTAATATACTCATCAAGTTGTAATCTTGTTTCAGACAAGACACTATCATCTTTTTCAAGATAATCAGACATTAGGCCTTTTTTAATTCTACTGTCAATGCGTTGACGCATTTTCCTGTATCTGAAATCAAGCAAGCACAACTTATCATCAAAAGACCCTAGTATCATTTCACCAATTCTGGTTTTATGGTATTGGATATGAATACTAATCATTTTATTCAAATATAGGTTCAAACGATTGATGCTCATCAATAGCGTCTAACCTATCATTAAAATATTCATTTATTTTATTATAAATAAATGGTCCCGTACTTACTCTTTTAACACCAAGCTGTTGTAGGTTTTGAAACGAGGGTAGAGTTGGCATAGTCATGACGTTTAAGGGGATGGTTATATTTTTTACTATTTCCTTAATGTCTTCCTCATCAGTTACACAAGGAACAAATATGCCGTCCGCACCTGCTTTTTCGTAAAGAGTAGAGCGTAATAATGTTGCTTTTAGTGGACTATCTAAGCCCATTATATAAAAGTCTGTTCTTACGTTAATAAAAATATCAATCCCTTCTTCTGTAAGAAGTTTTTTTATAATTTTTATTGTCTTGCTAAACTCAGTTGCATCAACTATTTGTCTTTTCCCGTCAATTACTATGGAGTCCTCTAAATTAACACCAACAACACCTAGTTCACTTAAATCCATTATATTTTTACAGATTTGTTCTGGATTTCGACTATATCCTCCTTCTAGGTCAACAGTTAAAGGCAATGATGTTCTAGCAATTATTGTTTTCACGACTTGAATAAGCTCATCAAAGCTCATTTCTTCTCCATCTTCATACCCTAAAGAGGTTGCAATCGCCGCACTTGATGTACCTAGTGCCTTATAGTTTTTATTTTCTAGTATCACGGCGCTATTTATATCCCAGACGTTACCAATGTAAAGTGGGCTATTTTGTTCATGTTGGTTTTTAAATTTTTGAAAGGTATTCATTGTAATCTCCATTAAAAAAATAAATGGTAAACAAATAAATACTAAAATTCATTCACCTAGATTCATTTTTTAATTTACTCAGTGTTTGGGGAGCGACACCGAGATAAGAGGCTACATGATATGATTTTACTTGGTTAAAAATGGAAGGATATTCATGAAGTAAACGATCATACCTTTCAGTAGCAGTCTCTGACATAAGAGAAAGTACACGTTTGTATGTTGCAGCAAAATAGGTGACATGTATCCATATTCTGGCTAAATGCTCCCATTTTTTTTCTTGTGATATAAATTCATCAAGCTCATCCAAAGACGCGACATAAAAAACCGAATCTTCAAGAACTTCAAAGTTAAGCATTGACCCTGACTTTTCATAAAAGCTTACACTATCGTCCATGAAGTGATTTAAACCATGCTTGCTTTTCCCACGGAAATATAGTTGCCACGTATGCTCCTTGCCATTTATATCACTAAAATATGACCTAGCTAAACCACTTTTAATAAACCATATTTCACTAAACACTTTTCCGGCTTGATGTACCGTTGTTCCTTTACTTATATGTTTTGTATCAAATATTCCACAAGCATGAGCCCATTCACCATCATTGACAGGAATATAATGCTCAATCATTTTTCTAAAATATTTCATAGGGCTACAGTCGTTGGTTTTTTAATATAACGCCGTTGTAAGCGGCGACTTTGTAGTTGTTTGGTTTTGTGCTATTCAAGCACAAAAACGAACAACGGAAAAGGCGTCCGATTGACAACCTTGTTATGTGAATTATGTAAGTGTATCCAAACCAGCTGCATATTTGGTAGGTATAAATTCAGTAATCTCATACTCAGCCAAGTTATTTTTATAAAAAGGGTCTTCAGCTAAAATAGCATTTAGGTCTTCTTTGTTATCCGCTTTGGCTAAAATAACCCCGCCGATTCTAGGAACTTTGCGTCCAGAAGCAAGAAAATTACCTTGCTCATAAAATTTATCAAGAAACTCAACGTGTTCGGAAATATATTTATCAACTTCTGACAGATCTACTTTATATGTTATTGATACTACAAACATTCAAATTTCCTATTCACATAACAGTTTATTAGACGGCTTCCGTATTTTGCCTGTTATTACGGATTCCGTCTAACTCTTAGCAGTTTTGGTGCATATCAATTGGGACGATAGTTTAAACGCTTGAAAATACCACCACTACTGAATGCTAATATTTCTGATTTAAGGGCTTCGATTTTTTCTTCTTTAGCTTTAAGTTCGAGACGATAATATTCAACGTCACTTCTCAGTTCACTATTATTTTTTTCTAATATTTCTATGACTTTATCTTGATTATTATTCTGATTTATCATGGTCTTAGATTCAGTTGATGAATCAGATGAAGGTTCACCAAAAACCCTTATCATGTCTGTTGTATCAACGTTTTTGGAGTTTCTAGCACCTGTTGTTGATGTGATTTCTCCTGATTTAATAGCCTGACTTATCTTGTTGCGCGCAATTTTCCATTCTTTAGCTGCTTGGCTAATAGATATTTTACTCATGCTTAAATCCCCAGTTGATTTAAACATGATTTTAACATGATATGTTATGGTTTGTAAGCTGACTCATAACGTGATCTGGGCTGATAAACGTTGTTATATAAAGATTTACATTATGATCTAACCTGATTTATAATCATGTGAACATATCTTCTTGAATTTCTTCACTAAAATTGCTTTTCATTCGTCCTTTGCAGAATCCAATAAAGCCAGCGTCATAACCTTTGTATGGCTTCTCTTTATTCTTACACCACTCAAAATATTCTTCTTTTAAGCCATAAACATCATCTGACCCATTTAGTATTTTTTTAGCATTCTCAATCGTTTGAGTTTTTAATTTTGGATGATCTACAGCGATAGATTCTATTAGAGATTTTTTTGGTTTCACGACAAATAAATCACCTTTAAGAGCGATGTTGTAATCAGGAATATTTTTATCTTTACATATTTTTTTTAAGGCATGTTTAAAACGAGCTAGTAAAGATTGAGAACCAGTTTTAAAGTGTAATTTATCAATGCTGATATTCCATCGCTCCTGGTTCCCACAGTGTTTACGACATAGTTCATATATTCTCTTTTCAAGCGGACTAGATATTAAAAAGTAATCCTTACTTAAAGTAAGTATCTCAGTACCAAGCACACCCTGGTACATCCAATCTGATAGCTTCACAAGCAAACCTTCCATTCTACCATCACGACCTTCTTTGATGATGTCCCACTTATCTATCATTCCGAAGCTACTTGTTATCTCTTTTTCTCCAACCATTAAACAAGTTTTGATTCTTGTTCCTGCAAGCCTATCTAATGATCTTTCTAATATTTTGTAATCATGGCCTCCAGTATTTTTATTTGTTGCTATGAGTAAATCGTAGGCATTAAATACTACGGTTTGATTAGGTTCTTCACCTCTGTTTATCTTGTGCATTAATTGGCTAATGACGAATACTAGAATATCTTTATCGTAGATATTTGCTAATCCAAAGGCGCTTGGTGTGAATTCAATAAAATCACCATTTGGAGCATGGTACTTTCTGAACTTCATATCAGGTTTTTTAGAAAGAGAAAATAATGGATGCTCTAATTGATGCTTCATATCTTTTGGTGTGGCTGTAATGGTCTAACGATTTAGGACACCAACTAAGAGGCTTGTTGGTTCATTTCTTCAAAGGCAGCAGGCGATAGATTGCCTAAAGTTGAATGCCGCCTGATGCGATTGTAAAACGGTTCAATGTAATCAGCAATATCTCGCATTGCCTCTTCTCT
>JAWUXY010000138.1:0-29900 GCA_034111105.1 Bermanella sp.
TACTCATCTGCAAGCCATTGCGCCTTCTGCCTTGCGTTTTTCTCGTGGTATTGAGAAAGAAGGCTTACGAGTAAATGCGAATGCTCAAATAAACCCTGAGCCTCATCCAAACGCGCTAGGTAGCACGCTGACGCATCCGCATATCACTACGGATTACAGTGAGGCCTTACTCGAATTTATTACGCCGGTTAAAGACAACGCAGATGATGTGTTAGCGTTTCTTGATGACGCTCAACGTTTTAGTTTTCAATACTTACCTCAGCAGTACATTTGGCCAGCATCTATGCCTGGTGTGATTAATGACGAGCTAGATGTGCCTATTGCCTATTATGGTAAATCCAATGTGGGTACGCTAAAGCATGTTTATCGACACGGCTTGTGGCACCGTTATGGCCGTAAAATGCAGTGCATTGCAGGCTTGCATTATAATTTTTCAGTATCGGAAGAACTTTGGGAAGCCATTGCCGATTGGCAAGGTGAAACGTTAGATAAAGACTTTGTGAGTAAAGGTTACTTTGGTTTGATTCGTAACTTCCGTCGTTACTCTTGGTTGTTGCTGTATTTATTCGGAGCAAGCCCAGCCGTTGACGCTAGCTTTCTTGAAGGTGAAGAGCACAACTTAGAAACATGGGATGATAAGACCCTTTACGCACCTTATGCCACCAGTTTGCGCATGAGTGGCTTGGGTTATCAAAACAATGCACAAGACGATTTATTTGTGTGCTTTAACGGATTACCTACTTATACCAACACATTAAAAACGGCGATGCATCAGTCCGTTGCCAAATATGAACAGATGGGTGTTGAACAAGACGGCATATACAAGCAGCTCAATACCAATCTTCTACAAATTGAAAATGAATACTACTCAGACATCCGACCAAAGCGTAATAGCAAAAATGGTGAAAAGCCGTTAACCGCTTTAAACGAACACGGGGTTGAATACATTGAAGTACGTTGCCTTGATCTAAACCCATTTGAAGCATTAGGTGCGAACCGCGATCAAATTAATTTTATGGATTTGTTCTTAGCATATTGTCTATTAAGCCCAAGTGAACGTTTGAGCGAAAGTGAATGTAAAGAAGTATCTGAAAACCAAAAACACGTTGTAATGGAAGGTCGAGATCCTGAATTTACGCTGAAGCGTCACGGTAATGATATGCGTTTAAAAGATTGGGGTAATGAATTACTCGCTAATATGGCGCCTCTGGCAAAACTGCTGGATGACAAACAAAAAAATACTGATTTACAAACCGCTTTAGCCGTCATGCAACAACGCATGGATGATGTGTCGCTAACCCCAAGTGCACAAGTGTTGGCTAGCATGAAAGACAACCAACAATCATTTTCACAATTTGCTTTGCAGCAAGCTAAGCAAGTAGCCGACTATTTTAAAGCGCCTATTGGTGAAGAAAAAAATGCTCACTGGTTGAATCTTGTGCAACAGTCAGCAGAAAAACAGCATGAAATTGAAGCAGGCGATGACATGACATTCGCACAATACTTGGCAGATTATCTTGTTAAAATGTGAAGCGTGTCACAACTAGGCCGGATAAAATCCATATTGGCTCAATTAGACCAATGGTTTGCTTGATATTGATCCTTCGTGAGATAGATTTACTTTAAAAGGCATATGGATCTGGCTATGAAACTAGTGGAACCTCACTGGGATCTTGAAAATTTGGAAAAAGCATACCGCCACGGTTTTATGGCTGGGATGGTAGGCAAAGCTGTTATTGTCTGTCCTCACAAGGCTGAAATTGTTGTTAACGCGTGGGAAGCTGGCTGGCAAGATGGAAAAGAGCAATTCGATATTAAGCACGCCGCCTCATTCAAGCAAACCCTATAAAAAAGGCCATGAATTCATGGCCTTTTTTATGTGCCCATAGATAACGTTTTGCGGCTAATTCTGCGCCACAAAATTTTGGAAGTATAAATCCTCAATATAGGGCTTGCCCTCTAGTTCTGTTAATAATGCCCTCAACTCATCCAATGCCACTTGGCGTAATGTTTCACGTGCTTGTGGGTTATTGATAGTCGCTTCATTTTGCTGGCTTAACAACAATACCAATTGATTACGAATATACGCTTGGTGGTGATTCACTTTGCCAGCGGCTTCGGCACCCATCACTCGTAACGCCACATCTGTGCGAATATACTTCAACCGGCCTGTGGTATTGTCGTCATAGTTCAACACAAATGCAGGTTGCAAATGAACATACTGTGTAGCATTACCCGCTGGCGGTGCTTCAGCGGCATTAACAAAGCTGCTAAGACTCAATAAAGTCATTACAATTATTAAATAAACACGTTTCATATGGGATTCCTTTTTGCGTTTTCTGTATTTAGCATAGAACAGCTTGAGCCGCTTGCTGCAACCAAAGGCATAAACTTGTGTCTATATTTGAACGCTTTTTCTCTCGTCTTACTATTAAGGGTATTTATGTTGCCGTTTTCCAATCGAATGATTTCGTTAGGTGTGTTCCTAGCCTGTGCTGCACTGCTGGCAGGTGCATACTATTTTGAATATTTTTTATATATGGACCCTTGTCCGTTATGCATTATGCAACGCATAGCGGTATTGCTGGTTGGTATTGCGGGGTTATTCGGGTTTCTTCTTGCGCACAACCAAATAGCGCGTTTGGTTAGTTATGTATTTATGGTGCTTGGTGCGCTGTTTGGAATTGGTGTGGCAGGACGTCATGTTTGGATTCAAAGTTTACCGGCAGACCAGATACCCACTTGCGGGCCAAGTTTAGAGTACATGGTGGATACCCTGCCTTGGGCAGAAGTATTAACGGTAATGCTAAGAGGCAATGGTAATTGTGCTGATTCGCATTGGGCTTTTTTAGGGCTTTCAATGCCTCAGTGGGTTTTGGTTTGGTTTATAGCATTTGTTTGTGTGGGCGTGTATTTAGCGATTAAAAACGCTAAAAAGTAGCAGGAAAACGCCATGCTTGAATGTGAAAAAAAAGTACGCTTCCTAGCGATACTATTGCAAAAGCGAGGTAGGCTCAAGCATTATAAATATCGAAAATTTTGAGCTTGCAGCGGTCAAAACCAGTGCCTATATTGAAGGTACTGGACCTTAGACCATAAGTATAAGTAAGAGGATTGGCCATGCTAGAAAGTTGCAAAGATGCAAAAGAACGTTGGGGTGGTGTGAACTCACTAATAGATCGTTGGCTTAATGAGCGACAAGAACTGCTGGTTTTGTATTGTGCTATAAAAGGGCTAAAACCCTATAGCCCAAGAGAAACACCGCTGTCGGTTAAAGTTCAGGCATTCTGTCAAGTATTGATGGACTACTGTAGCGCAGGGCATTTCGAAGTGTATGAGCAGCTTGTTCGCGAAGCAAAAGAGTTTAATGATGGTGGCATTGAACTGGCTAAGCATCATTATCCGCGATTAGAGGAAATTACCGTTAAGTGTGTAGAGTTTAATGATAATTACGATAGCGCTGAGCAATGTATTGAGAAGCTGGTTGATCTACCAAGAGACTTATCAGAATTAGGTGAGTTATTAGAAGAACGTTTTGAGCTAGAAGATGAGCTAATCGAAGCACTGCACAATGTTCATAAAGAAATGATTGCGTGATTTTTCAAGTGGCACAATCGCTTTATAGCTAAGGGGCGTCAAAGACGCCTTTTAGCCAAATACAAATCCCTCCTCGTTTCAAATCTGCCAAAATTTTTATACTCGCCTACACTCTAAATAGGACTTAGGGATACCGTTTATGAAAATTATTATTACTCTTTTACTACCACTATATCTATTAACGGCGTGTTCAAGTGGCGATAGCCCATCCAAGCAATGGGAAGTCGCCGTGCAAGGGGTTTACAGTGCTTGTTTATCGACGAATGGTGAGCATGTATTAGTAGGCTCAATTCACCATGGTGGCAGTTATTGGCAGGTGAACCCTGCTGAGCGTTTATATGATTGGAATCATAAAGCGGAAAGCTTAACGGGTATTTTGTCGTGTGCACTAAGTGATAATGATCGATTTGCTAGCACCGCAGAGCACAGAAAAATAGTCCTATGGAATGCAACAACAGGCGAAGCATTTTGGCTATGGGAAGCGCCAGCCAACATTGAAGATATGGCATTGAGTAATGATGGCCAGCTCGCATTATTGGGATTAGATAATTATGAGGCGGTGTTATTTGATATTCAAAATGGCGGCGTTAAGTTGCGCTTACCTCATGAAGGTATCGTGCAAACCGTTAGTATGAGCCGAGATAATAAATGGGCCATGTCTGGCGGGGATGATTCCACGGTCAAAGTCTGGCGTTTAAGTGATGGTAAAGCCATGTATACGTGGGAGCTGCGTAACCAAATAAAAGTCGTTGCGATTACGCAAGATGGCCGGTTGGGTTTTGCAGCGAGTCACAGGGATGACAGTATTCTATGGGACTTAGAAAGCGGCCAAGAACTGGCAAAATTACCTCAAGATAATGGGACGTTTCAAAGTGCACGCTTTAATGATGATGGAACACAATTACTGACAGGCAGCTCGAGTGGTCAAATTATCTTATGGGATATAAGTAAGGCAATAAAATTGAAAATTTGGCAGTTATCTTCAAAGAGCGGCTGGGTAACGAAAAGTATACAGGTGTTGGATGTGGCATTTGCCCCACAAGGTTATAAAGCGGTGGGGGCTAATGGATTGACGTATCAGCTAGACTGATCAGCGGTTGATGTTATCAAGCTGTTGTTGTCGATTATCGAGAGATTGTTGGAAATCTTTTATTTGATCCAGCATCTCAGGTACTTTTTCAATGGGTGCAGTGGTTAGCGGTAATGAAGAGCCACTGCCATCTGTTGGATCAAAGCGCTCATTGGCTTTAGGTTTATCTTGGTAGCCTTCAGGTAGATCAATGGTTTTCATAGAATTGATTTTATCTTCTACCTGAATCATTTGAGCGCTCTCACCTTCAGGCGGGTGATCACTATATTGCCAATTGCCTTTGGCATCTTGCCAGCGATAAAGTGATTTGGGGGCTGCGGTTGGTAATGCAGATTGACCTATATTTTTAACGGGTTCAAGAAATGTTGAAATATCTAAAACAGGGCTACCATCTGGTTTTTTGAGAATAAAGGGACTTGCGATTGCTAGAACCAGTGCAAGTAATAGCAATTTATTGAAAATACTCATGGATACGTTCCTTGTAAATATTGAACCATACTATACCTCAAATCATGAGAATGATCAGCGAGTGAAGCCGGCCATAAAGATCAGCGGCCTTAGTCATACAATTATGACTGAGTGATATTAGCCAAGGAATTAGGTGAAAAGGTGCCAGGGAAAAAATTTGACGCCATAAAACCGCAAACAGCACGAGTGATATCTCATGCTGAACCAAAGCGAATTTTAATTGCAAATGCGAAGGGCGGTTGCGGCAAGACAACGCTTGCCACGAATACGGCCGCCTATTATGCGAGTAAAGGTGGAAAAGTCGTATTAATTGACCATGATCCACAAGGATCCAGTGCGCAGTGGCTAGATGCCCGAAGTAAAACACTGCCACCTATTTATTCTGTAGCGGCTTACCGTAAAGATGATAATCATACGACACGCAGTTTTCAGTTAATGGTCCCGCTTAACACCACTCACATCATTATAGATACACCAGCAGGTATTAGCGGAAATGTGCTTTGTGACCACCTTCGACATTGTGATCTTGTTTTAATGCCAGTGGTTCCCTCTGTGATCGATATCAGGGCGGCCACTGGATTTATAAAAGATGTTTTGTTGAGCCCAGGATTTCGCATTAAACCAAAGCCGATTGCAGTCGTTGCAAATCGCGTTAAGCGAAATACCCTTGGCTACAACAAATTAGAAGCTTTTCTCAATAGTTTAAACATCCCATTTATCACGACTATTCGCGATACACAGCAATATGTTCGTGCTGCAGAATTTGGAATGGGTATTTTTGATTTCAGCCAACCCCACGAAAAAGATCTCGAAGAATGGCAGCCATTAATCAATTGGCTCTACATTCAGCTCAATAACAGCAAAAATATTTAAATATATTGAAAAAATGTCGTTTAAATCTGGCGTATCAGTTTTGTGTTTGTATAATTGCCGTACCCACACAGAGCATACCCAGAGGTAATCATGGCAGCACGTAAAACCCCCGCAGCAAAGAAAGCAACTAAAGCAGCTGTAAAAAAAGCACCGGCTAAGAAAGCAGTGGCTAAAAAAGCAGTTGGACCAGTTGCTCAATTGCAAAGCGAAATTACAAAACTGACTACTCAGCTAAATGCAGCGCATGCGAAGCAACTTGCTGAAGTAAACAAAGAAGTAGCGGCTGCTACTAAAGCGGTTACCAAAGCGGCTGATGCGGCTAAAAAAGCAAAAGATGCTCAAGCAAAAGTTGCGACTAAAGTTAAAGCTAAGAAAACAGCAGCTGGTGTTCAGCAATTAGCAAGCGCTAAAGCAAAAGCAGCCGATGCAGCTAAAGTATTAAAAGCGGCTAAAGCAGTTGCGAACACTCTAAAAGCAAACCAAGCAGAAGTAAAAGCTGAAGCCACTAAAGCAGCTAAAGTTGAGAAAGTACGCACAGCGGCTGAAAAAGCCTTCTTGAAAGCAGAAGCAGCGAAAGAAAAAGCGGCTAAAGCCAAAGAAAAAGCAAAAGCTAAGGCCGCTTCTGTTAAAGCAAAAGCCAAAGCTAAAGTAGCAGCTGAAAAAGCCAAAGTGAAAGCTAAAGCTAAAAAAGAAGCTGACAAGATTAAAAAAGAAGCGGCTAAATTAAAAAAAGCAGCGGTTAAAGCGGCTAAATCAGCAGCGAAGAAAGAAAAAGCAGCTTTAGCGAAAGAAAAAGCGAAAGAGAAAGCAGCGGCTAAAAAAGCAGCGAAAGCGGCTAAGCCAGCAAAAAAAGCAGCCAAGCCTGCAAAAGCGAAAGCAGCTAAGCCAGCAAAAAAAGTAGCTAAACCTGCAAAAGCGGCTAAGCCAGCTAAAAAAGCGGCCAAACCTGCAAAAGCAGCTAAGCCAGCAAAAGCAAAAAAAGCCCCTAAAGCGAAAAAAGCAGCTAAGCCAGCAAAAGTAGCAGCTGAAGCTAAGTCTGAGATGCCAACACCTTCAGCACAAAGCTTATTTTCTGAAAATAACTAAAATTTGATTTTGTCTTAGGGTTGTAAGTGCTGATACAGCACTTGCAACCAGCTTTCCTCTAGTTCTATTTTACCTGCGCAATAATTCTGTAAACTGCTTTTAAACCCATCCAATCCTGTTTGATCCGTGATAGCCCAATTTTTACCTATATTGAATAGCATCTGTTGCTGACATTTTTCGGCCTTTAATTCTAAGTCTTTAAATGCTTGATAGAATGGCTCATGCTGTAATGCTTTTGTTTGTCTGCGCAATTGTCGGATCGGCCTGACCTTGTTTAGCTGCCAATCATGGACCAAGCGTAATTGCCGAGATTCATAATAGGATTTGGCTTGTAGGTTTAACCAACCAATAAACAGCAATATGTTTACATCAAGGCCATACTTATCTTGAGCCTGTAATAAAAACTTGGCACAGCCTGGTTTTTGATATTGTTCGATGGAATATAACCATAATGGGTTATCCATTGAATTTGTGGCATCATGCGCAACCTGAACCACCGCCCACCCCTTTGAATGTGTGAAGTTGAGTTATGATACGTCTGCAACAGGTGAATTTACACCTAGGCACCAAAATAATCTTACAGCAAGCTGACCTGACCGTGCATGATGGCCACAAGCTTGCGATCGTTGGGGCGAATGGCGCAGGCAAGTCCACGCTGTTCAAATTATTATTGCAGCAATTAGTGCCGGACCAAGGTGAATTATATTTACCTAAGAACTGGCGTATTGCGCATATGGCACAAGAAGTTGCGGCGTCTGAAAAAAGTGCACTGGATTATGTGTTAGATGGCCATCAAGAGTTTCGTCGTATCCAGCAGGCCATGACGAAAGCGGAGCAGGCAGAAGATGATTTAGCTCTAGCCACGCTGCATGGCGAATTTGAAATCATTCACGGCTATCAAGTTGCGCAACTTGGTCAGACTATGTTGGCAGGCCTTGGCTTTAAACAAGAGCAAATGGCGCACCCAGTTAGTGCATTTAGTGGTGGCTGGCGGATGCGTTTGAATTTGGCGAAAGCGTTGATTATGCCCAGCGATTTATTATTACTTGATGAGCCCACCAACCACTTGGATTTAGATGCAAGCTTGTGGCTAGAAAGTTTTCTGCAAAAATATCGCGGTACCTTGTTACTCATCAGTCATGACCGTGACTTTATTGATTCAGTGGTGGATGGCATTGTGCACATGCACCAACAAGTTATTAACTTGTACTCAGGTAACTATGCCGATTTTGAGCGACGTCGAGCAGAGCGTCTAGCGCAGCAGCAGTCTTTGTATGAGCAACAACAAGATCAGATTGCGCATATAGAAAGCTTTATTGAGCGCTTTAAAGCAAAGGCCAGTAAAGCCAAGCAAGCACAAAGCCGAGTGAAAGCGCTTGAGCGAATGGAGCGTATCGCCCCAGCCCATGTGGACAGCCAATTTCACTTTGAATTTCCTAATGCCGATAAATACAGCGACCCGTTGCTTAATCTGCAGCATGGGAATATTGGTTATGGTGACAATGTGCAGCTTGAAGATGTGCAATTGTCATTACGACCAGGTGACCGTATTGGTTTATTAGGGGCAAATGGCGCGGGTAAATCCACCCTAATAAAAGCCATTGTGGGTGAGCTTGCGTTGATGCAGGGCGAATATTTTAAAGGTGAGTACCTTGCTGTGGGTTACTTTGCTCAGCATCAAGTGGATGAGCTAGATTTACGCTTAACCCCATTTGATAACCTGCTCAATTTAAAGCCAGATGCGAGTGATCAGCAAATTCGTAATTTCTTAGGAGGCTTTGGTTTTCATGGTGATCAAGCACTTGACGTCAGTGAAAAATTTTCAGGCGGCGAGTTAGCTCGCCTAGCATTGGCGCGTATCGCATGGATGAAGCCGAATTTACTGATTCTCGATGAGCCGACTAACCATTTAGACTTGGACATGCGTCATGCGCTGACCATGGCATTACAAAATTACGATGGTGCCATTGTTGTGGTCAGTCACGATCGTCACTTGTTAGCCAATACAGTGGATCAATTTTATTTAGTGCATCAAGGCCGAGTAACTGAGTTTGATGGTGATTTGGAAGATTATCGTGCTTTCATTAAGCAAGCTGACAGCGATGAAGGTGATGTGGGTGATAACCCAAAGCAAACCGAAAACAGTGCAGAGGGAAAAAAAGAGAAAAAACGCCGCGAAGCGGAAATTCGTAAACAACTCAGTCCGCTTAAAAAACAAGTGACAAAACTCGAAGAGAAAGTGGAAGCCTTGCAAGCGACCCTAGTGGATATTGAAACACAGCTAGCCGATACATCCCTTTATGATACTGCACAAAAAGCGCAACTGCAGTCTGTCTTAAATGCGCAAAGTCAGGCGAAACAACAGCTAGAAATAGATGAAGAGCAATGGATGACATTACTTGAAGAGCTTGAAGCGTTAGAAGAACAACTCTCAGAATAATGCGTTTAGCTCAAACTGAAAAAGCAGGCCCTTGGTCATTATGTTCAGGCAATACCAAGGGTAGAGTGATCGTGAATTCCGTTCCTTCGCCTATTTCACTGCTGGCTTCAATAGAGCCAGCGAGCTGTTGGGTGACAATATTGTACGTCATATACATGCCTAAGCCTGTACCACCATCCCCTCGTTTAGTGGTAAAAAAAGGGTCGAAGATTTTACTGCAGGTGATCTCGTCCATGCCACAGCCATCATCTTTGTAGTGTAAATAGAGATTCGTCTCGTCACTATTACTGCTTAAATAAATATTACCCTCTTGTTCAGGAAAGGCATGGCGTAAGCTATTAATAATCATATTGCTAATGATATGATAATAAGCGCCTGGGTAGCTGTTGATGGTCAGTGTGCTCTCCACATCAATATGCAGTTTAATTTGTGTATGCTTTAGCTGTGGCTTTAAGGTTACTAGAACTTCATCAATGTGCTCTCGTAATGCGAACAATGTAATTTCTTCAACGGATTGATTCACCGCGACATTTTTGAAGGTTTGCACTAGTTGCTTGGCTTTATGTAGGTTGGTTTCCATAATGTGTATGGATTCTTGCGAGATACTTAAGAACTTACCAAAGTCAGTGGCAGTGAGTGACTGTGCATCAAATTTCTGCTGAATAATTTCACTTTCACTTTTATTATACGACAGAGCCGTAATGGAATTACCCAAGGGTGTGTTAATTTCATGAGCGACGCCTGCAACAAGTTGACCAAGAGAGGCCATCTTCTCAGCTAAGATGAGTTGTTGTTGTGCATTTTTGAGGTCTTCTGTGCGTTCAAGCACTTTGTGTTCAAGAGTGTCATTCGCCAGTTGCAGTGCATCTGATTTGTCTTTCAGTTGTTTCGTCATGTCATTAAAGGCCCGACCAAGTGCAGCAAGTTCGTTATTGGTGTTGATATCGACGGCGACGCTCATATCCCCTTTACGTAAGCTGTTTACGCCGACTAACAGCGCATCCAATGGCTGCCTTAATTTTCTTTGGATCATGAAGTAAACCGCTGACGCGGTAATCAATATGGCAATGACCGTAATAAAGGTTAGCCGAAGCACTAATGAATTTGTGCGTTGCTTTAACCCTACGGTGGGGCTCAAGGCCATGACTTGAAATGCTTGCTCTGTATCGCTCGGTAAGCCAAGGGGTTCTTCTGTATAAATATAAGGATCGTTACCGACTTCAAGGCTGTTAGCAGAAGCATAGAGCTGTTGTTTGTGATCAATACTCGATACCCAGATATGGTCAGCGTCCACAATCGCAAGTTCTGTTCCTAGTCGTTCAGCGATGGTTTGAAGGCTGTCATTATCGGGCTTTTGTATACCGACAATGAGCACCGCATTTTTAGAGGTCACCTGCCAATTTTCAGGGTTGACTAAATTAAGTGAAATAGGGCTCCACATAATGAACTGCAGTTTGTCTTGCCTCAAACTGATGACTTGCCCTGATGTATACGTGTGAGGGCGTTGTAGTTTGTTAAACACGCTTTTGGGAATATCATCGGTTGGCTTTACCCCAACAGTTTCATAAAAATAATTAACGTTTTCTTGGTAAATAGCACTGACGTCAAAAAAGTCGCCATCAAAGTTTAATTGATCAACGGGCATGCTATACACGCGAGGAGTTTGCGAGTTTGACTTAAGGTCATAACGGAAAAACCAGATAGTGTGATGGTCAATGCGAATAGACAGTAGCGGCGTACTTTGCTCATATTGTTTAAACGGGTCGGTATGGTAAATAGATAGCTCTTTTAACTCGTTGGAGGGTAATAAATGAATTAATGAGCGGACAAGTTTTAGCTGGCTTTGAAAGTAAAACGTCGCATCAGAGTCGCTGAGGCTTTGACCCTGTTGTGATACATCTTCTGTGTAAAGTGGGCCGTAGTTATTAAGTAATGTGAGTTGTTCGGTAATAAAGTTGTTAGATTCAACTTCTCTAATGGATCGATACGCGCGATTAGCGGTGTTTTCAAGCTCTGATGAGAATAAATAAGCGGCGGCCTGCACACGTTTAAGCGCCACTTCTTTTAGGTCGCGATACGATTGCCAGCCAACCAAGGCGGCAATGCCCACAGAGAAAATAATAAGGGCTATGAAGACAAGTGCGATTAATTGGCGGCTGATTCGATTCATCGATAGGGTCATTGTACGGCCTTACGCCAAGGTTTAATGGCCTCTTCGTAGGGTAAGGTTTTTGGTGTTTCTCGGGTTCTTTTTGGTTTAGGTGCACCCGGTTGCGCGAACCAATACGCTTGGCTTTTTTTAGGATTTAATTGTGGTGAGTATTGCGCCAGTTTTAAATTCTCCATGATGTCATCTTGGTGATAGGCAATATTATCCATAGCCTGTTTCGCTGTTATTTGACCGTTTATTGCTTTATCTAAGTTGGGCCACCAGGCTCTGAATAACAAAGGGTAATGCGGAACATTCAAACCCGTGTCTGTCCATTGATGAATCGCAAGGCTTTGATAAAACTCAATGAGCCCGCCCCAACGCTGCTTGTTTTCTTGCACATAATCGCTGTTTAAAGTGGAGTGCCTAACGGGTGTACCACCGGCTTTAAATTTGGCAAGCGCGGCTGATTTACTCACACAGAATTGAGCCCATAACCAAGCCGCAGCGCGCTTAGGGCCTCGTGTATCTTTTGGGATCGTCCAGCTACCAGCATCTTGATAACCCACTTTCATGCCTGACTCCCAATAACGTCCGTGGGGTGTGGGGGCAAGTCGCCATATGGGTTGACCCTGCTTATCGACCATTACGCCTTGATGAAAAGCCGGCTCATTAACCCAAAGTGTGTATAAGAAAATTTGCTGTGCGACATTACCTTGTGCGACAGCAATATTGTTATCGCGAAAGGTGCCTTGCCGTGCGGAAGGCGGGCTGTATTTGTTGAGCCAATCGATATAGGTTTGTAAGGCATAAATAGCAGCAGGGCTATTTGTCGCGCCACCACGTTCGACACTGGCACCACGAGGAATTCTATTTTCAACACGAATACCCCATTCATCGACGGGTTTACCATTAGGCAAGCCCCTATCCCCAGCGCCAGCAATGGATAGCCAAGCATCGGTAAAGCGCCAGCCAAGTGACGGGGACTTTTTACCAAAATCGGTATGTCCGTATACTTTTTTGCCATCAATGGGAGTGTTGGTAAAAAATTCAGCGATGTCTTCATAAGCGGCCCAGTTTTGAGGCACGCCTAATGAATAGGCTTTGTCATTTCCGTACTTTGCTTTGGTGAAGCTTAAAAACTGGGCTTGAATATCTTTGCGTGTAAACCAGTCATGGCGAAACCAATATAAATTTGCGAATTGTTGGTCGGGCAGTTGTAACTGTTGACCGTCGTAATCTTGCCCAAATTGAAGGTTGAGAAAATCATTTAAATCTAAATAAGGGTTAGTGACATCACGGCCCTCGTGTTTCATATAATGCGTTAAGTTCACAACCCCTTTTACGCGGGCATGGGTGCCGATGTGGTCTGCATCGTTAATATAAATATCGTAAAGGTGGGCACCTTGGCTGATTTGCTTGAATATGTTTTCCACCACAGAGCCTTCACCAATGATGTCAAAGTTCACCTTAATCCCCGTGATGTGTTCAAAATGTAGCGCTAAAACATCCCGCTCCCAGCGATGAGTCGGAATATCCTCACTGACCACAGAAATATGTTTGCCTTTAAAAGGTTCGGCTGCGGCTTGAAACCAAGTGAGTTCGGCCGCCATTTCACTCTTTGTTAGTACTGAAGGTGAGAGGGCGACGATTACGTCTTCAATAGCATTACTGGCTATTAACACAGGAGAAAAAAACAATAAAAGTGAATAACAATAGGCTTTTAGCATAAGGCCTTTACCCAGCTAGACTCTCATATAACCATAGACAGGTTTAGGTTCTTCTCAAGTATTGGGTGACGCAAGATAAAGGGAGATGAACGCATCTAATGTTGGTATCGAGGCCGGTTTACTGTCTCTTGCACTATCAGGGCGTGGTGTGATGCCTGTTTTAAGCAAGTCACTGATTTTATGCACGCTTACATGAGTCCCTTTTAGTTGTGGCAGTACATGTTCTAAATAATCGATGGTGGTTTTGTGAGGGTGACCAATAGCAATGGCACTGCCATAACGTTCGGCTACGGTGATCGCTTTTTTAAATTGAAGGTGAATGTGCTCAATATCGATCTCATTATCTAAAAAGATATCGCGTGAAGCACTGGGTAAACCCATGGTTTGCGCA
The DNA here is from genome assembly GCA_034111105.1 of Bermanella sp. Classification (GTDB taxonomy): domain Bacteria; phylum Pseudomonadota; class Gammaproteobacteria; order Pseudomonadales; family Oceanobacteraceae; genus Bermanella. The sequence continues at coordinate 13,825 of JAWUXY010000138.1, forward strand.
GTTGAAAAGCCCACGCTCTTGGCACTGGTTCGGCTATCTAAAAAGAATAATTGTTTTTCTTTCAGCACCTCCATGACCCACATCATAGCAACACTGTTGGTTGTTAGCTGACTGCCCATGTGATTATTCATGCCCTTTGCGAAGGGGATACTTTCAATGGCAAACGCAAGTTTTGTTTTAAATTCGAGTTCGCTTAACGATTCGTTTAATGCGCCAGCCCCCAGTTTTCGGCCATTCACTGTGCTCATCGGGGCATGCAAAATCACATCTTTGCCTAGCCGCGCGGCTCGTTCAGCCAAGCGCTTGCTGTGCTTGCGGTGTGGCATGACGGCAAAGGTAATATCAGCGGGCAGGGCAATGGCGTTTAAACCGGCTTGCAAGCTATTGCCTAAATCATCGATGACAATAGCTAAACGTGCAGGGTTGGGCGTGTCGGCTAAGCTGATTCCTGGCAGGCTACTCAGTAGCAGCAGGAACAGCAGGCGTTTGATCATGACTATCACGGTTTTGTTTACTGCTTAATAAGCGCATACCTTTTAGCATAGTCAGCGCTTGGTTGAGTTGGAAGTCTTTGGCGGTGAGCTTTTTGGTCTCATTTTCATCGTCTTCGACTTTCTTCTCTTTCTCCTCTTTTTTATCTTTCTTGTCATCCGGGTTTTCAAGGTGTCCGGTCAAGTCTGCTTCTTTGTAATAGCGCGATTCGTTTTCAGGGGTGAACTTGCCTTGGTGTATTTCAATATCGGGCTCGATCCCTTGTGCTTGAATCGAGCGGCCAGCTGGTGTGTAGTAACGTGCAGTGGTCAACTTCAGTGCGTGTTCGCCATTCAGGGGTAATACCGTTTGTACTGAGCCTTTACCGAAACTTTGTGTGCCCATGATCACTGCGCGGCCATGATCTTGTAACGCACCGGCCACAATCTCAGAAGCGGATGCGCTGCCGCCATTAATTAAAACAACGAGTGGGATTTCAGGGGCGGGAGTATCGATGGTCGCTTCATAACGCACATCGGCGTTGGCGATTCGGCCTTTGGTATAGACGATTAAACCGGTTTCTAAAAAGGCGTCACTGACCGCGACAGCTGCATCTAACACACCACCAGGGTTGTTACGTAAATCGAGAATAACGCCACTTAGGGGTTTTAACGGCTGGTCACTTTTTTCTGTCAGCATTTGCAGTGCATTGCTCACATCGGCGCCGGTGTTCTCTTGGAATTGGGTAATGCGAATATAACCGTACTGTTCATCCAGCAGTTTGTGTTTCACACTGGTGATTTTAATTTCGGCTCGTTTAATCGTGATCTCTAAGGGCTTGCTTTCCCCTTCACGTAAAATGGTGAGCACAATCGGGCTGCCGGGCTCGCCGCGCATTTTTTCAACCGCATCATTCAGACCCAGACCTTTTACTGGGGTCTCATCAAGCTTAATAATTAGGTCGCCAGCTAAAACACCCGCTTGTTGTGCGGGAGTGTCATCAATTGGGCTGACGACTTTTATAAAGCCATCTTCCATGCCTACTTCAATGCCTAGGCCACCAAATTTACCGCTGGTGTTGGCGCGCAGGTCTTCGAAGTCTTCTTCGCCTAGGTATGACGAGTGCGGATCTAGACCGCTTAACATACCGTGAATGGCATTTTCTAGCAGAGTTTTATCGTCAACGGTTTCAACATAACTGGTACGAATACGTTCGAATATTTCAGCAAAGGCGCGTAATTCTTCAAGGGGTAAACGCGATGGGGCAACTTTAGCTTCACCTTCGATAATGTCTTGGGCGTTGGCTGAAAATGTCAGCACGGCCAACAAGGTGAGAAATAATGGGCGTAACATAGAGAGTCTCGATTTATATAAGCTTTATAAGTTATAACAGATTGTTATGAAATTTGAAGTCAGGTCGGTTTAATTGTGGCCTTTTACGTGTAAAGCAGACCATTTATATCATCTAATACAAGAGTATTAACCTTTTAACCAGTATTTTGGATTTTTTGGCTGACCTTTATGACGAATCTCAAAATACAATGCGGTGTCTTCAAAACCGCCACTGCGGCCCACATTTGCGATTACTTCACCGGTCTCAACCCAGTCACCCACACTTTTTAAGAGTGATTGATTTCGCGCATAAAGTGTCATGTAACCTTGGCCATGGTCAACAATTGTCAATAACCCAAATCCACGTAACCAGTCACTGAATACCACGCGGCCATGATGCACGGCGCGAACGTGTGCACCGGTTTTTTCTGGGTAGATCCAACCTTGAAAGCGTTGCTTACCATTCGGTTGCCATTGGCCAAATAATTTTTGGACTCGGCTTGTGATGGGGCTTGGCAGTTTCCCCTTTAATTGTTTAAACGGGCGACTTTCTTTGTTGCGTTCATAGGGTAAAAATACTTCTTCGACTTTACCCAGTAATTCCATCAGATTTTGTCTGTCTTGTTGTAGGCGTGAGAGCTGTTGACCACTGCCTTTTATTTTTTTATCTAACGCGTTGGCATATTGTTGCTGTTGTTTTTGCGTTTGCTTGAGTTTGGCGTAACTGCTTTTTAATTCAGTGAGGTTGTCTTGTAAGCTGGATTCACGCTTTTCAATGCTGGTTTGCACATGGCTTAATTTAGTTAAAGTAGTGCGATATTCGTTAATTTCTTGCTGATGTGCAGAATTGAAATACTGTAAATAATTGAGGTTACGTGAAACTTGCGCGGGGTCTTGTTGGTTGAGCAGCATTTTTAATTGAGGCTCTTGGCCGAGCTTATAGCTGGCCAAGATAATGTCATTGAGAATGCGTTGTTGTTTGAGTTGGGACTGGTTGAGTGTGGCCTGTTCGGCTTTGAGCTTTTTTAGGCGATCTCGTTCCCCCTGCAACGCTTTCTTAATCGACTCCACCTGTTTGCTCATCTTGGATACGGCCTCATCGCTTGTGCGCAATGAAGACACCAGGTCTTTGTGGTCGTCTTGTGCTTTTTTAAGAAAAGCTTGCAGGTCGTTGATATCGTCTCTTAATTTTTTTAAGTGACGTTCACTCAATTGCTTGCTGTCTATGTCTTGTGCAACGCTAATGTTAAGCGTGGCAAAAGACAATGTAGCCAGTAGTATTAAACCTAGTAAGCGTCGAATCACGAGCGTTTCTCTAGCAGCGACTTACCTGTCATTTCGCTTGGTTGTTGCTCACCCATCATGGTTAATAGTGTCGGAGCGATGTCGCATAAAGAGCCACCTGTTTTAAGGGCCACTGTTTTACCTTGCTGACTAACATGCACAAGATTCACAGGGCCTGTGGTGTGTTGCGTCATTGGGCCGCCATTTACATCCAGCATTTGCTCACAGTTGCCGTGGTCGGCGGTAATTAAACATTCGCCGCCTACTTTTAATATGGCATCAGTGACACGTTTTAAACACACATCAAGGGCTTCAACTGCCTTAACTGCAGCATCAAAGACACCAGTGTGACCAACCATATCGCCATTGGCAAAGTTACATACAATTAAGTCGTAGGCTTGATTCTCGATGGCTTCTACTAATTTATCCGTCACCTCAGGGGCGCTCATTTCAGGTTTTAAATCGTAGGTGGCTACATCTGGGCTATTGATAAGAATGCGCTCTTCACCTGGGTATAACTCTTCACGGCCACCGCTAAAGAAAAACGTCACGTGGGCGTATTTTTCAGTCTCAGCGATGCGCAATTGAGTTTTGCCCAAGTTACTAACGTACTCACCTAAGTCATTGGTCATGGGGCTTGGTGGAAATGCACAGCTGGTTTTAATGGCGGCTGCGTACTCTGTCATCATAACAAAGTCGCTTAATTGCGGATGCGCGGTACGAGTAAAGCCATCAAAGTCGCCATCTACGAATGCACGGGTGATTTCACGTGCACGGTCAGGGCGGAAGTTAGCAAAAATAATGCTGTCGCCGTCTTCGACTTTGACTGGCGTGCCTAAAATGGTGTCGTCGATGAATTCATCGTGAATGTCACGCTCATAAGAGGCCAGCAAACCTTCAACGCCATTGGCGGCCTGATATTTTGCAGAGCCTGTTGTGTACATGTCGTAGGCTTTTTGCACACGATTCCAACGGTTGTCACGATCCATTGCGTAATAACGGCCAACAAGCGTCGCTAATTTTGCGTTGTCGCCTAAGCCTAAAGAGGCCATATGGGCTTCGATGTCTTCGATGAATGGCTGGGCACTTTGTGGTGCCACATCGCGGCCGTCTAGAATACCGTGAACATAAATGGCTTTCGCGCCGCGTTTTGCCGCCATGGAGGCTAAAGCTTTGATGTGGGTAGAATGGCTATGCACTCCACCGGGGCTTAACAAGCCTAATAAATGAACAGCTTTACCTTTATTAATGGCGGCATCCATTGCGTTAACAATGGCGGCGTTTTCAAAGAAGTCGCCATCTTTAATGCTTTTGTTAATGCGCGTGAAGTTTTGGTAAACAATACGGCCAGCACCTAGGTTCATGTGGCCAACTTCAGAGTTGCCCATTTGCCCATCGGGTAGACCAACGGCCTCACCGGATGTACTGATTAATGCACGGGGAAAATCAATTTTGAGCTTATCCCACGTTGGGGTATTAGCAGCGCTAATGGCATTGTCGTTTGCGTCTTCACGCTCACCAAAGCCATCAAGAATAATAAGTGCAACAGGTTTGGGCAAAGTGGACATATGACCCTATAAGAAATGATTGAATATGGACCAGATTTTACATGTTTGTAGGCCATCATGCCATTGGCGATACAGCGAGAAACGGCTGGTATCGGTTTACGCTTTTGATGCGCGCTAATTGAGGTATACTGCGCACCAAAGAATTTGAGGTGGTGTATGGAACAGTTTCTAGAATTTACAGTGAATAATTGGATGTTAGTCGCTGCTTTGTTAGCGCTTTTTGCACTATTAGCCTGGGATGGCAGCCATAAAGCGGGTCCTAAAGTTAGCACTCACGAAGCGACTCGCTTAATTAACCAAAGCAATGCGCTGGTGTTGGATATCCGTGAAAAAGGGGACTTTAAGGCAGGTCATGTGGTGGATTCGGTGAATATTCCTAATTCACAGGTAATAAATCGTGTATCAGAGCTAGAAAAACACAAGACTGACCCCATCATAGTGGTATGCAAGACAGGCCAAACTGCCTCAGCAGCGAGTAAAGCGCTTAAAGAGAATGGGTTTGAACAGGTATATCGCCTTAGCGGCGGAATTATGGAATGGACCAATAACAACTTACCATTGGTCAAAAAATAATAACTAGAGACGTAGTCATGACAGAACAAGATCAAGCATCACAAGCAGCGCAAACCGATCAGCAAAAAGGCCAGTTTGGCGTTCAGCGTATTTTTGTAAAAGACGTGTCTTTCGAAAGCCCAAATGCACCGGATGTGTTTCGCGGCCAGTGGAAGCCACAAATCAATATGGATCTTAACACCCGCTCTAACAAGCTGGCGGATGATGTATATGAAGTGGTATTGACGTTAACCGTGACGGCTAAAAATGAAGACAAAACAGCGTTCTTAGCGGAAATTCAACAAGGCGGTATCTTTAAGATTGAAGGACTAGATGGCGGTGCTTTGCATCAAACATTGGGTTCTTTCTGCCCTAACTTGTTGTTCCCTTATGCCCGTGAAGCGATTGATGCACTGGTTGTTAAAGGCAGTTTCCCTGCATTGATGCTTGCACCTGTGAACTTTGATGCGGTTTACGCACAAAGCGTGCAGCAAGCCAAAGCACAGCAAGAAGCAAAAACAGAAGCTACGCACTAAATAATAGTGTGTGAATAAAAAAACCGAGCGGCTTTTAAAGGCGTTCGGTTTTTTTATGTCTGGTGCTTAGTGTCGGTTATTTTGCGCCAGCAAAGTCTAGCTGACGCCAAGCTTCATAAACCATAACCGCAGTGGCATTTGATAGATTCAAGCTGCGGCTGTCTGGCACCATAGGTATACGAATTTTCTCATCTTGGGATAATGTATCAAGCATCTCATCAGGTAAACCACGCGTCTCAGGCCCCATGACAATGGCATCTCCTGCCTTAAATGTTACATCGGTATGTCGACGCTGCCCTTTGGTCGTAATCGCATAACTGTTAGCAGGCTGTACATCATCAACAAATGCTTGCCAATTTTTATGGATTTTTACCTTGGCGAATTCATGGTAATCCAACCCCGCACGGCGCACGCGCTTTTCATCTAGCTCAAACCCCAGTGGCTCAATCAGGTGCAATTGAAAACCTGTATTAGCGCATAGGCGAATGATGTTTCCTGTATTGGGCGGGATTTCAGGCTCAAATAATACAACGTGCAGCATAGTGGTGTTTCTACAATGTTTGACTAGGATTAGATAAGGACAGTTTACCTGAATTATAGGGTCTAAAGGAGTAGGCATCTGTTGAATTTGGCGCTTGATCCACGAAAGTGGTTTATCAAAAAAGAGAAAAAGCCAAAAGGATTGGTGGGTTTAACCGTGAGTGAACACGGTGTAGCGATCAGCCATGGTGACATTCAAGACGGGGAGTTCAAGGTCCTTAAGCTTGAGTTTGCGCCTATTCAGGGAGCTGGGGTGCTTCCATTTGTGCAATATTGGGTCAATAAAAATAAATTAAAAAATGCCGACTGCCATTATGTACTGAATAAAAATGAGTACGAATTAGAATTAGTTGAACCTCCTCCTGTTGCAGAAGACGAGCTGAGCGAAGCCGTTCGCTGGCGTCTTAAAGATCTTATTTCGATTCCCATTGAAGAAACTGTGATCGATATTTTTCCGCTGCCGGAAGACGCCTATCGTGGCCGTATGAAAATGCTCTATGTGGTCGCGGTTAATCGCGCCGTCATCGAAGAAAAACTTAAATTCATTCGTCGTTGTGGTTTAGATCCAAAAATTATTGATATTGAAGAAATGGTGCTGCGCAATATTTCACTTTATTTACCCGACATGGAAAAAGGCACAATTGCGATCCTTGGCTTAAAACAAAACAGCGGCGAGATATTAATGTTTAGCCATGAAGATATGTATCTGTCGCGTTCCATTGAAATGGGGTATTCGAGTTTGATGGAAGGGGATGAGCTTACGGAGAACGAAGAGCAGTCCATGATGATGGAGCGGTTTATATTAGATGTGCAGCGTTCACTGGACTATTACGAAAGTCAGTTAGGCAAAGGCATTGCGAGCAAAGTGTACATACTGCCGATGGGAGTCGAGGGATTAAAGCTACAAAAACCGATGCAAGAATTGTTATCACCTATGGTAGTCGAATTAGAATGCAAAAAGTATATCCCTATGGGTCCAAATATTTCATTTACTGACGTTGAAGAGATGCATTTATTGCCGGTTATTGGTGCAGTGCTAAGGCGGTTAGCATAATGCAGCAGGTTAACTTATTTTTAGAGGAGTTTAAAAAAATAGAACCGCCTTATTCGGCTGCCATTATTTTACTTTTGATGGGTTATACATTGTTTTTTAGTTTTGTTGTAACGGGTGGCTTGTATGCGTTAACCGTTAAAGAGCGAGCGGTACATACGGATTTATTGGAACAAACACGTTTTTGGCAAGAACAATTTGATATCGCGTATCAGCAAAATCCAGAGCCCAAAATAAGTGAAGCACTACTTAAATCTATTGAGGGCTATGAACGTCAAATTACAAGAAATATGAATGTGCTTGGTTATTTAAGTGGTCGAAGAAATGTGGTTAGAAAGCAAGTGTTTTCAATCTATTTAGACGCACTTACAAAGATTAAGCAAGATGACCTTTGGTTAACAAAAATAGCCATTAAAAAAGGCGGTACATCTTTAACATTGCATGGGCGAGTATTAAATCCAAGCGGTTTACCTGAGTACATAAGGAAAATATCGGAATTGGATATTTTTAAAACAATGCAATTTGAAGTGTTTGATTTGAAGCGTGACGGTGATCAGATGAAATTTGTAGTGAGTTCTGAAAAGCAGGAGATGTCGATTGAAGACTATCTGGACAAAGCTACCACCAAAAATTAATTCGCTAAGCATTAGAGAGCGTAAATTAATTGCATTAACGAGTATTAGTCTTGTATTGGCGATGTTTGTTTTGTTTGCTTGGCATCCTATATGGAATAAATACCAAAACATAATGCATGAGAACGCCAAAATGATAATCAATATAGATACGTCACAAGACAATATTGAAGCATTAGAATCACGCTCAAAAGAAGATGTGAATCTGCCGTATAGAAGCAAATTATCTGATTTGAAAGAAATAGAAGCAATACAGCAAGAAACAATAAACAGTATAACCGGTGCTTTAATTCAACCTGAAAAAATGAATTTAGTATTTGAGGGGTTACTTGATAAAAATAAGCTGATGTTTGATTCAATGAAGAATTTGAAACCTAAAGTAATTGAATTAAAGCAAGCTAAAGAATCGAATCAAGTTTTGTACGAACATGGATTGGTGTTAGAAATGCGAGGACAGTATTTCCATGGCTTGGAATATATAAAAGCAATTGAGAATCAAGATTGGCAATTGTATTGGGACGAAGTGGAATATAGAGCCACTCGTTATCCACAAGGTGAATTAACGTTAAAGGTGCATACATTAAGCACCAGTGACAAGGTGCTGGGTTTATAAATGAAGGCTGTGATTATTTCATTTACGATGATATTGAATTTGGTATTGAGCTTATCGGCGAATTCCAATCAATATGACCCAATGGCACCACCAGGTTACGGGCCTGTTGTTAAAGACAATATAGTCGATAGAAAAAAAGTAAAAAGATACTACTACAATTTAAGACAAGTCGTTATTAGCGAAAAAGGAAACCGAGCGGTTATTAACGGATCTGTTTTGAAAGAAGGTGAGTATATCAATAAAGCGAAAGTTGTAAAAATTGAGGCAAATAAGGTCACTCTGTCAAAGTCAGGGAAGTTATCTGTCATAAAACTGAATCACCCGATGAATAAAGTGAGGCGGTAGTCATGTTTAATGCCTTTAGAAAAAATGGATATTTTCTTTTCTTAGTATTATTAGGCTGCGCGAGTTCACCTGAAAAAGACTATGAAGTTAAAGAGCAAGCTTTTAAAGATATTCCGAATACCTCTGCATCGGTCGTTGTGCCGCAGTCCGCTTATGATGCACTGATGCCTGAAATCGATAGTCGCTTATTGCCTGAACGTTTTGATGTGAGCTCGAAAAATAATCCGGCCAGTTCATTTTTTATGGGATTAGTGGATGGTTTGGGTATTAATATGGTTATTCATCCTGATGTAAAACAGAAAATAACCATCAATTTAACAAATGTGACACTCGAAGAAACACTGCAAGCGGTTAGAGATAGTTATGGTTTGCAGTATATTAAAACCGAATATGGTTATCGAATTTTACCTAATGCGCTACAAAATAAAGTATTTAGACTTAATTATTTAAATGTTTCTCGCCAAGGCACGAGTGGCATCTCGGTTGCCAGTGGTCAAATATACTCATCCGAAAGCAGTGATGATTCAGATTCTACGAGTAATCGTTCAACGTCGACGGCAACTAAATTAGATACACAGGCCAGTACCGACTTTTGGCGAACGCTACAGCAATCCGTACAAGTAATGGTAGGTAATGGTGGTGGCCGAAGGGTCATTGTTGATGCGCAAGCTGGGTTGATTGTCGTACGAGCGTTTCCTGATGAGTTATATGCAGTGGGCGAATTTTTACGACGTGCTGAATTGTCCTTGCAAAAACAAGTCATCATTGAAGCAAAAATATTAGAAGTCACCTTGAATGATGGTTTTCAAGCAGGGATTCAATGGGACTCTTTTGGTGCAGGCATTAATGCCACATATGCCAGCTCGTCAAAAGAAGTAGCCGGCTCATTATCATCTGAAAATGTCACTAACCCTGATAACCTTGCGGGTATTTTTTCCCTAAACTTTAACACCACAGACTTTACCGGTGTGATTCAGTTGTTACAACGTCAAGGCGAGGTTCAAGTACTGTCGAGTCCACGTATTAGCACAGTCAATAATCAAAAAGCGGTTATTAAAGTAGGTACGGATGAATTTTTTGTCACAGATGTCAGTACAAATACCACCACCACCACTACCAGCACCAATACCAGTCCTGAGGTGAGCTTAACGCCATTTTTCTCGGGTATTGCATTAGATGTTACGCCGCAAATTGGTGATAACAATCAAGTTATTTTACATGTTCACCCTAGTGTGACTGAGGTGGTTGAGCGTAATAAAGTGATTGAAGTTGGCTCAAATACATTTGATTTGCCTATGGCATTTAGCAGTATTCGTGAAACCGATAGCATTATAAAAGCACAAAATGGTCAGGTGGTTGTTATTGGTGGCTTGTTACAGAACAAGAAAAGTCGAACCGATGCGCGAGTGCCTTGGCTGTCGCGTATTCCATTAATAGGCGCGTTGTTTCAACAAACCCAACAAACACAAACAAAAAGTGAATTAGTGATTTTACTGCAACCTAAAGTAATAGAGAACGATGCTTGGAGTAATGAAGTAGAGAGCATTAGGCGCACCTTCCCCAGCTGGCAGCAGCAAGGAGCATCTGAAGAATGAACAGTATAAATGCGATACCAATGAAACGTCCTGCTGAAAAGCAAGAGCCAATGAAACGAATACTGGATGAATTTAAGTATTTCTTTAATTTAAATGAAATGCCATTTTCATTGTTACCTAACACCAGTTATTACGTTGATCTACCTTCTCACCAGCAGTGCTTTTCAATGCTGATGTTTGCTGTTGTGAGTGGAGAGGGCATGATAAAAATTATTGGTGAAGTGGGCACAGGTAAAACACTGCTGTGCCGACGTTTATTAAATTCATTAAATGATGATGAATATTATAGCGCCTACATACCTAACCCAAATTTAAACCCGATTGAATTAAAGCGCACCTTAGCGAAAGAGCTGCAGGTAACAGATTTAGAGTGGCTAAGTGACGATGAACTCATGGAGGCTATCAATAAGCGACTATTAAAACTGGCACTGAATAATAAACGAGTGGTTTTGGTGATAGATGAAGCTCAGTCATTACCAGAAGAAAGCATAGAAGCATTACGATTATTCACAAACTTAGAAACAGAAAGCGAAAAACTTATGCAAATAGTGATGTTTGCTCAACCAGAACTCGATGAGATGCTGAATAAATATCATTTAAGACAAATTCTCCAGCGTATTACCTTTAGTCAGCGTTTAGAGTATTTAGGTCGTTCGCATATTCGGCAATATGTGAATCATCGTTTAGCAGTAGCTGGGTATAACGGTGAGTCACTCTTTAATGAAGGCGCCATTAGTGCGTTGCACGAATACAGCAAAGGCGTACCAAGGTTAATTAGTATTTTAAGTGGTAAAGCCCTGTTAATTGCCTTTTCTAAAGGTGAGCGAAGAGTCACAAGAAATATGATAAAGCGAGCAGCAAAAGATACCGAGTGCATTCAGTATCAACCAAAATGGTTTTTTGGCTTGATGTAAGGATTGATATGAGCGTTGTTAATGATATTTTACATGACTTACATCAGCGTCGCAGCCAGCAAAGCTATGTTCACAGTGTACCATTTCTTGATGAGCAAGAATTAACATCAAAAGTGAATGTCTCACGTCACTTATTTGTAATGCTCATCGTACTCGTGATATCGAGCCTAGTATTATATTTCTCGATATTAAGCAAATATGAACCCAATACATTATATGAAAATGCCTCTCGCTTGGGTGCGCAGATTTCACCGCAGCCTAGCACAACAGGGGTTGTAGATGATGCCAATGGCATACTGAATATTAGCGCGACTAAGCGTGAGCCAATCACAAGTGAAATGGTTGAACCTCTTAATGTAATTGATGATACACAGTTGAGGCTTGCCGTTTTATCATCCGCCATTAAACCAGCAGAAAAATCCTTTAAGGCTACAGCGGTGACTCCGGTTGCCACGGCACAACCTGAGAAAACGAAAAAACCGATTATCAAGTCTGCGGCTTCTATCTCGGCTGTACCCATCTCTTTAGTACCGAGTCCTTCAGCGGTTAGCCCTTCAGTACCTAATTCTTCAGAGCCTGTTTATCAAACTAGGCGTGTTACTAAAAACAGCCAATCGGTTGTCGGTAATGTATCAAAAGATGAAGATTTAATTCGAAAATTCATGATCGCTGAGCCTAAAAAAGTATGGCCTTATATTCAAAAAATATTACCCGTCGCCTCTAATAAAATAGATTTAATGGCGCTAGGCGCGCAAGGTGAACAGCGCAGTCATCAGCATCAAACGGCGTTGAATCTTTATCGTACATTAGCTGAAATAGAACCAAACGAAGCAAAGTGGAAAGTTGGCTCGGGTATTAGTCTAGATGCACTTTCTCAACATGCTCAAGCGTTGAGAGACTATAAGCAGTCTCTTAAGTTGAATCGATTACCTGCTGCATTAAATACATTTGTACGACAGCGCATTGCTCAATTAAGCGGGCCTCAGCATGAATGATAAATTAAGTAAGGTGCGTGTTGGTGATTTGCTGATTGAAAAAGGCATTATCACACAAGAACAGTTAATGATGGCCCTGGATGAGCAAAAACGCTCTGGACGAAAGTTTGGCCGCGCTGTGATTGATCTTGGTTTTGTCAGTGAAGATAATTTATTGATGGAATTATCAACGCATTTTGCTATGCCATTTATCGATATATCTCGCTTTCAATTTAATAGTAAAGTCACGCGTCGATTACCAGAGAGTATTGCTCGGCGCTATCGTGCCATTATATTAATGGAAGAACAGAATCAATATTTTGTGGGATTCATGGACCCGCTTGATATATTGGCAGTGGATGAAGTCCAGCGTGCGCTAAAGAAAAAAATTGTTCCAGCTTTTGTAAAAGAACACGAAGTATTAAATGCAATTGATCGTATTTATCGCCGTACCGAGCAAATAGCCTCTATTGCCGGTGAGCTTGATGAAGAACTGGGTGAAAGTGACTTAGATTTAGAGCGGTTATTAGCCGAGTCGGATGCCAGTGAAGCACCTGTGGTGCGGCTATTACAAAATATTTTTGAAGATGCTGTGCAAGTTAATGCATCGGATATTCATATTGAGCCGGATGAAACCGTATTACGTGTACGTTTGCGTATCGATGGTGAATTGCAAGAACAGGTCATGAAAGAACGAAGAGTTGTGAGCGCTCTGGTGAGTCGTCTAAAAATCATGAGTGGTTTGGATATTTCTGAGAAACGATTGCCTCAAGATGGTCGTTTTAATATTCGTATTTTAAATCGCAGTATCGATGTGCGTTTGTCAACGCTGCCGACACAGTACGGTGAAGCGGTTGTTATGCGTTTATTAGACCAAAGCCAGGGTTTATTAAATATCAGTTCCCTTGGTATGACCCCCACCATTCTTAAGCGCTTTAGAACATTAATAACACGCCCACATGGCATGGTGCTTGTGACGGGGCCAACGGGCAGCGGTAAAAGTACAACCTTATACGCAGCGCTAAATACGTTAAATGCAGAGAATAAAAAAATCATTACAGCAGAAGACCCTGTAGAGTATCGCTTACCCCGTATTAACCAAGTACAAATTAATACTAAAATTGATTTAACCTTTGCAAAAATATTACGTACTGCATTAAGACAAGACCCTGACATTATTTTAATTGGTGAAATGCGAGATACCGAAACCACCGAGATTGCATTGCGTGCGGCTATGACAGGTCATATGGTGCTTTCGACATTGCATACCAATGATGCGATATCGACGGCAATGCGATTAATGGATATGGGTGCGGATTCGTACCTAGTTGCATCGAGCTTACGAGCCGTTATTGGTCAGCGTTTGATTCGTAAAATTTGTCAAAATTGTAAATCACCTTATGCATTATCTGCACAAGAAAAGAGTTGGTTAATTGGCATTGGCTGTGATCCAAACGTTAATACCTTTTATCAAGGTGAAGGTTGTCACCATTGTTCGAATACGGGTTATGTTGGGCGCACAGGGGTTTACGAGTTACTGGAACTTGATGACGGTATGTTAGACGCGCTTAGACGACAAGACACATCATTATTTATTAAGTTAGCAAAAGCCAGTGACTTGTATTCACCGCTGGCAGATTATGCTTTAGAACTGGCTATTGCGGGCAAAACGTCGATTAGTGAAGTGTTTAAAGTATCGGCTAGCCTTGATGACAGCGCCTTGTCACTGGCGAGTTTAAGGTGATGCGTAATGCCATTATTTTTTTATAAAGCGCGAGATAAGCGAGGTGAGCTTCATAGCGGTGAACAAGAAGCTAGCCATCGTTCTAACGTGGCTTCAAGGCTGATTGATGATCGCTTGATTCCGGTGTCTATTGAAGAAATTCAACCCTCGATAAAACTAGAAGACCTTTTAAAACAGTACCTTCCTAAGAAATCCATCCCGCTTGATGACATGGTGCTGTTTTGTCGCCAAATGCATGCATTAACCAAAAGTGGTATTCCCATTATGCGTGCTGTTTTTGGTTTGGCCGAAACCAGTAATAATGATGTTTTAAAAACAGTGCTACAAGATGTAGGCAGTATTTTAAGCCGTGGTAATACGTTAAGCCAAGCGTTGCATCAGCATGAATTTTATTTTTCACCTATATTTATTAGCATGGTTCATGTGGGGGAAAGTACAGGTAATTTAGATCAAGCTTTTGCGCAGTTAGTTAACTATCTTGAAATGATTCGCGACACTAAAAAGAAAGTATCCAGTGCGTTACGTTATCCTTTGATGGTCATCACATCCATTGTCATTGCGTTAATTGTTGTGAATGTGGTTGTTATTCCCAGTTTTGCCAAAGTATTTGAAAAATTTGGTAATGACTTACCATTTGCAACTCAAATATTATTAGGGACTTCGAATTTCTTTATCGAATATTGGTGGTTGATGATTGGCATAATCATTGTGAGTGTTATTGGTTTTTTAAAATATATTAAAACAAAACAAGGCGGATTGAATTGGGATCGAATAAAACTTAAATTACCAATTATTGGTAGTTTATTAAATCGTATTTGCCTATCGCGTTTTACCCGAACCTTTTCTATGTTGTATGCAGCGGGTGTGCCTATTTTACAAGCCATTGATGTAAGTGCTGAAGCCATTGGTAATTTATATATCGAAAAAAACGTACGCGAAATGCGATCAGGCATAGAGCGAGGTGACTCGCTTTCACGTACCGCCAATAGTTCTGGCATGTTTACGCCATTGATTTTACAAATGATTGCAGTCGGTGAAGAAAGCGGGGCGTTAGATACACTGCTGCATGATGTCAGTGAATTTTATGATGAAGAAACTGATTTCCAAGTGGAGCGTTTAAGTGGTGCGATTGAACCCATTATGTTGCTGTTTATGGGCGCGATGATACTTGTGCTAGCGCTTGGAATTTTCTTACCGCTTTGGGATTTAAGTGCAGGTGCACGGTAACACGATGAATTCAATACAAAAGCAACTTCAACATTCGAGTGGTTTTACGCTGATTGAGCTCGTAATGGTGATCGCCATTATGGCTATTTTAGCGGTAATAGCGCTGCCAAGAATGATGAATAATTATGATGATGCGCACTATAGCAGCATTGCTGCAACGGGCGGGGCGTTGTCTAGTGCGGTGATTTTAGTGCGCAGCCAGTGGGTTTCTAACGGGGCAAAAGGCGAAGTTGATGTGGTAAAAGGCTATGGGAACGATGACATTGCGACTACTTTAAATGGTTGGCCCAGTGATGCTAAGAGGGGGGCGAGTTCGAATCACAGCCCGCAGTTATCGGGTAATGCTCAGCGTTGTATTCGGTTATGGCAATCTTTGATTTCAAGTAATGGTATTAAGATTTCAGCCACACCTGACGAGGACATTAGCTATTTAGCCTCTGCATCCAGCGGTACTATATGCACTTATACTTATCAGCAGAACGATACTAATAGCACAATAGAATATGATTTAAGTACAGGCACGGTACTGACAGTTTTGAAATAAGAAATATCAACTACACTTAAAACTGAAGAAAGGAAATAGGTCATGCACCTAGTATTTAGATATCGGAGAGCAGTATGAAACTAACGACAAAATTAAAGCGCCATTCACACCATCAATCGGGTTTTACTCTGATTGAGCTGATTATGGTGATTGT
>JAWUXY010000139.1:0-11796 GCA_034111105.1 Bermanella sp.
TCATACGCACGAAGACGGCGCATTAGAGATGCGCTGGCATTGCCATTACACCAACCCAAGCGTGCGCCCCCACATGATCGCCAATGTATTAGGCTCGTGGATCAACTTCGCTCGCTTTTTAGTAGATAAGCCCAATGGCAACCCGCGTAAAATCTATTTTGAGTTTGATCAACCCGACCACAACGCCATGCTGCAATTTCAATCCATGTTTCAATGCCCGATGGAATTTAATTGTGAATACAGCGCATTAATTATTGATCAACGACTATTAGCGCTGCCCATGCGTCAACCCGATGACCAACTTTTAAAAACATTAGAAAACCACGCTGATATTTTAATGGCTAACATTAGCGATAAACAACCTCTGCCGATGCAAACTAAAAATGTAATTAAAGGGTTATTAGTTGAAGGGATTCCAAGAAAAGAAATGGTGGCAAAACGTTTAGGCATGTCAGAACGCACCATGCAACGCCGTTTGCAACAACACGACACCAGCTATCAAAACATTCTTGATGATGTTCGCCAAGAACAAGCCAAGCATTTATTAATTAGTACCGAATTATCTATTCAAGACATTGCTGCCCGCTTAGGCTTTAGCGAGCCGCGATCATTTCATCGCAGTTTTAAAAGTTGGCTTGGTATTACCCCAGGGGAATTTCGAGAGCGCGAGAAATAGCGCTCTATTCCACTAACATTGACAAACACAACTTACAATATTTCTTAGTTGTACCAAACAAACAATCTAATTTAGCGGCATACACTCACTTTATACATCAGTCGCTAAATTGCACCTCGAACACCACAAACAACTCTGTAATTTAAGCAATAAAAGGATGAATGTACGAGAAGGTCTATAATGAGTAATAGCTGCGTAACCACACAGCCCATGTTTATGATATATCAATACAATAAATACTTTTTTATAACTGGATGTACAAATACAAGACAGAACTAAACGCGCCTTCTTGCAAAAATGCCTCAACCTCGGCATAGGCTCACTAGTATCAAATGCTTTATTTCCTTATGAGCCAGCATGGGCCGAAAGCATCGAAATTGAACAACGCAAAAAGCAACTAGCTAAATACCAGTTTAATTTTAATTCACCCTATTTAACCTCAGATTATGAATTTACCCCTCATGCTAATTATGAGATAAAACAAATTATTGAGCAGGCCACTAAAAATCAAGTATATGTTCAAATTAACGAAGGTGGCATTAATGGTATTGGTAGTCATTTAGTTAACGGTGTAAGTTATAAAAAGTTTCAAGGCGCATTAATATCCGCATCCAACCTATCGCCAAAAATCAAAGTGCTCGACCTTTTAAACATTCCGTATTGGTCTGCCTCAACTGAAAATTATAGTCGCTTAATACGTTCGCCCATTTGGAAAGAAAAGGTTCTTGATAAAGCATCTAAGTTCAATTTAAAAATCATGTTTCATTATTTAATAGGTGCTCGCACCGCAACAACTATTAAATCGTACAACCAAACCATCAAATCACCAGAAGATCTGAACGATTTACATTTTAGAGTACCAAACTCAAAAAACCTAAGACACATGTATAAAGTTGCAAACGCTGTACCTAAGACTATTCCTTGGGGGTTATGTGCAGAAAATGCTCGCCAGAGACGATTCCAAGCCTTAGACCCATCAATAATAGGCTTATACTCCGGCCCAAATAACCTGAAACAAGAAATTGGTAGCATTTCTAAAATTGAAACCGTTCATGACAGTTGGATTGCCATTGCAAATACTGATTTCATTGACGCACTGAACAGCAAAGTAAAAAAACAGTTTTTAGACTCATTCCAATTGATTCAAGCAAAACAATTTGAACAACATCAAAAAATTAGTCATAGATGCGAAGATTATTTCATTAAGCAAGGAGCCAAAATTTACACACCAACAAACAAAGAGATTCAAGCATTCGAAAAGGATTTTGGCCATGAAAATAAAATGTGGAACAAAGCAAAAAAAGAGTTATTAGGTAAAAATGGCCTGCTCATTTTCGATCAATTTCTAAAAGCAGCACAGGGCTAATAGTCAAAATAATGGGGCATTGTACTTGAAAAACATCCTCTAAAAATCAAAATCGTGCAGAGAGTTATCATGTGAGGGGTCCCCTCACACATGCTTTTCACAAGACAGTTTTCATAAAAGTTTCAATACACTAATATTAGACTATTCACCCTGTCATATTTAAGAGGCAGCCTGTGATGATGTTCGTCAAGAACAAGCCAGGCATTTATTAATAAGCACGGAGCTTTCAATTCAAGACATCGCCGCACGTCTAGGCTTTAGCGAACCTAGATCATT
Source organism: Bermanella sp. (assembly GCA_034111105.1). Taxonomy (GTDB): domain Bacteria; phylum Pseudomonadota; class Gammaproteobacteria; order Pseudomonadales; family Oceanobacteraceae; genus Bermanella. The sequence continues at coordinate 2,319 of JAWUXY010000139.1, forward strand.
TCATCGCCGCTTTAAAAGCTGGCCATGCATGACACCGGGTGAATTCAGGAAGAGTGAGAAATAACGCGCGCTCCTAAGCGCGTTTCTTTCATTCATGACAAACATTTGAATTTTTTAAGGCACATTGTCTGATGGATTTTAACGGCAATGGCATTCAGATGAGTAAATTCATTCACACAGCGTTGTATTGCCATTTTTTACATAATTCCTAGGTGTCGACTCAAGCTATTCTGCTTGCCTTAATAAGAGGACAATAAAAAAGATCCCTCCGATCAAACCCGTAATAATACCTATCGGTAACTCTTCAGGGGAAAGCAGCGTACGAGAAAGCACGTCTACCCACAATAAAAACAGCGCTCCTAACAAGGCACAAACAGGCAGCAGTCTGTGCACATCATGACCAACAAAATATCGGCCAATATGAGGAATCATTAATCCGACAAAACCAATCGCCCCCGTATTAGCAACCAATATAGATGTCACCAGTGCACTGGTAATAAATAATTGAATACGTAAACGCTTAACATTAATGCCCAAACTTAAAGCCGTTTCGTCTCCCATTAACAGCGCATTGATGTGATGACGCTGGGCATACAGCACCCCATAACCCACAACACAAATAACACATGGCAATAACAAATGATCCCACCGCGTTTGCCCTAACCCACCCAGCATCCAAAAAATCACATGATGACTTGAACGAGTATCCCCTAAGAACATAGAAAAATTCGCAGCCGACATTAATACAAATGAAATCGCTACGCCGCACATGAGCAACTTTGTCGCGCCACCTAACGTGGCCCTATGACTAATAAATGCTACAAATAAGGTGGCGATAAGCGCTCCAGAAAATGCCATAACGGGCAACGTCATTTCGCCCCATATTTCACCGATATGCAACGTCGTAATCACCGCCCCAAATACAGCGCCCGAAGAAATACCCAATAAATGCGGGTCGGCTAAATTGTTTTGAGTAATAGATTGCAAGGTTAATCCGGCAATCGCTAATCCCGCACCAGTCAGGCAAGCCATTAACATACGAGGAACACGCAGCTCCCAAACAATATTCTGCACACCAATAGAAATCGATTCTGTAAATGAATACTCCGGCACCAGTTTATTCAAAACAATGTGTACAGCCTGCATAGAGTCAATGTTAATCGTCCCAAACATAAGAGCCGCCGGAATAGACAACAACACAGCCACTGCTAGCAATGCATTAAATAATGTAAACCTCTGCATTTTATCTTTAAGTATCAGTGCCATTTTATTTCGAAACCCAAGCACGCATGAGCTCAGGGTAAAGCGTCTGCGCTAACGCAAGGGTTGCGTTTACATTGCCTATACCTGGGGTTACATCACTGTATTCCAATACGATAAAGCGTTGATATTTGATCGCATCTAACTCGGCAAGTGCAGGATGCTGCATCAAAAATTGTATTTTTTGCTCTGCTGTAACCTGCCCATAATTTACAATAATAATATAACTTGGGTTTCGATCTACCACTGCCTCCCAATTAGCACGTGCCCAACCTGCTGGAATATCATCCATAATATTGCGCGCCCCTGCGGCACGGATCATAGCACTTGGCATCGCATAAGCGCCCGCTGTAAACGGAACGTCTTTTCCACTATCGTATAAAAAAACAGGTACAGGTTCTTTAATATTTTGAGTAAGTGATTGAATAGAAAATAATTTTCTTTCTAATTCTTCAACAATGCGGATCGCTCGATCCTGTACATTAAAAATACGACCTAAATTGCGAATATCGTTAAATACATCATCAAAGCTCGCCGGATTTTTTTCTGTAATATGAATGCACGATTCGGTCAACTCATATACAGGCACACCGAATGCGTTGAGTGTACTTGGGGTTAATGGGCCGCCTACCCGCATGCCGTAATTCCAACCCGCAAAGAAAAAATCGGCGTTCACCGCCAATAAACTTTCAATGGTAGGAGAACGCTCCGTTAGTTCAGGCAGGCCCTTAGCCGTGGCCATAAACTCCACGGTGCGCTTATAAGTCGCACTCACGCCGGTATATCCCACCATGTGATTTTGTAAATTTAATGCAAACATCATTTGCGTTAAATTAATATCGTGCGATACCGCTCGCTTAGGGGGTTGCTCAATATTCAACTCACGACCACAAGAAACAACAGGAGCCTTTTTCATTAGCGCAGCCTCATGTAATGACCCAAGTACTGGCTCACCATATGCGGCACTCATACCTAACAAACATAAAATACTTAAAAATAAATGTTTCATATTAATAAAAACTCAAACGCAGCGTACCGCGAACAGGGTGTTGATCATGTACCGAATGGACACGAAATACATCTTGAATTAAATGGCTTTCTAATACCGCTTCAGGCGGCCCTTGCTTAATCATCTTGCCATGGTGCATTACAGCAATATCATCACAATAATCCGCAGCCAAACTCAGGTCATGTAAACTGCAAATAACGGTTATATCTAATTCACTCACAAACTTTAATAGTGAAATTTGATGAGCTATGTCTAGATGATTAGTCGGCTCATCCAGAATAAGAATCGAAGGCTGCTGGAACAGTGCTCGAGCAATCATAGTTCGTTTTTTCTCGCCACCAGATAAATCGCTATAACTGCGACCCATTAAATGCGCTAACGATAACCGCTCAATCACATTGCATTCATATTGCGTTAATTGCGTTTGATGCCGATGAAACATTCGCCGTTGAGGGATTCGGCCCAACATCAAAATTGATTCAACCGTCAAACCAATTTCAAGCACTTGCTCTTGAAGCACAACCGCAATCTCAGATGCAATCTCATTTCGCGTATAGTCTGTCAAGCATTGATCGTTTAATAAAATACGACCCGATGTAGGCAATAAACTTTGATACATGCAGCGAATCAAACTGGTTTTACCACTGCCATTTGGGCCGACTATTCCGACAAACGCGCCTTTTTTAACCTGAAAATTCACATCATTTAATATCAAGCTTTCACTGTGCTTGTAAGCAAATGACACATGACAGGTTTTAAGAATGGTTGATTGCATAGCACTTTGAAACCATGGCAGTACAGCTACCAGGGTTTACCTCGATATTAAAATTGATAATTTAAGCTGATTTGATAACTGCGGCCGTCACCTAAAATCCATTGATTGCCATACGACGCCAATGCATAGTCTTTTTCATCCGATAAATTCTTTGCATGCAGGTTTATTTTCATTTCTGGGCGAACCTGCCATTGCACACTCGCATCGTAAATTAAATAAGACGGTATTTTACGGGTGTTTTCATCATCGCTATACCGCTCAGCAACATAACGCGCCCCACCGCCAAGACGCCACTGATTCGCTACCTGCCAACCAGACCATAGGTTAGATGTGATTTTAGGAATATTCTTAGGTCGATTACCGGCAAGATTTTCTAAGCTATCGCCTTTTTTAAAGGTTTTATATTCTACATCTACCAAGCTAATATTAAATTCAATATCCCATTGCTCTGTGGGCTTAGCATAAACATCTAACTCAACCCCTTGCGACGCTTGCTTGCCCACTTGATGCTTCACACCACTTGGTGCACTGCTTAATAGATTTTTCTTTTCAATATCATAAAACGCCAATGAATATTGTAATTGATCTTGCCACAGGGATTGTTTCACCCCTACTTCAATTTGCTCACCTTCTGCTAATTTTAAATCGGTTTTCGTCGATGTAATAATGGACTGTAGCGGATCAACGGAACGACTGGTTTGAATGTAAACACTCGCCGTATCAATCGGCTGATAGACAACGCCTAAACGCCAACTGGTGCTTTTATATTCATCTTTGATTTTAGATACCACTTCGCCATTAGAGCGCTCAACATCGTTACGCTTATAGTCAATCACATCTTGACGAAGGCCCGCCACCACACTGACATTATTTTCAAATGCTATTTTATCGTCTACAAACACAGCATATTGCAGAGTATCCGAGCTAAAATCTTTACTGGTTTCACTCAACACACCATCCGCCCACTGGCCGACATCCGGCTGACCTAATTCTACCGTTGACCCGCCCATATATGGGCGATTGTTTTGGTGCTCAAACTCAATACTGTTCACTTCAAAACCCAGGTTCACTGTATTTCCAATATTCAAAAAACGCGCATCCACTGTCACACTGGCCCGATTACCTAGCTGAGATTGATCATGAAGAATTTCTAAATAATCCTGACGATCAACACTCCCAGTGACGGGATTATAATTATACGACTCTACGTTACGCCAATGTCGTTCGGCTTCCATGTAGTAAAGATCATTGGTTAATGTCACGTTTTCGTTAAGCCTCCACTTCACATTCATTCTTGGCCAGATATCTTTGTACTCAACCAAGCCATCTTCAACGTTATAGTTATGAGTGCGCGTGTTATTTTGAATTTTGCCACCGACTAAGGGCGTGCCAAAATACGGCGCAGCTTCAACGTCGGCGTAGTTCATGCTCACGATCACCTCAACGTCATCACGCGGTATAAAGAGTAAACTACCGGCTATAACATCGCGTTTTTCATCGGCACGATCCACGTAACCATCACTTTTATGACTCACTGCATCCAAGCGATATGCAAGGTTAGAGGTTAACTCACCTCCTGAGCCCAGTGCCAAACGGCGCAAACCAAAGCTGCCTGCGGTAATATTTATTTCATTTTGTTGATCCGAGAATATCGGTTTTTTAGGTATGTAATTCACAGTACCACCGACCGCGCCGACCCCGTTTGTCACGGAGCCTGGGCCTCTTAGCACATCAACTTTTTCTAACGTCCAGGTATCTGCCGGAAACGTAACCGCGCCAGCCCCCACATACAAACGCGAACCATCATAAAGTTGCACGACCGACCCGTGACCTTCGAAGCCTCTCACAGACATAGCCATGCCACCATTGCCTGGTGTTGCTGTTGATGCAAACCCCGTGCTGCGCGTAACCGCTGACAAGGAGGAGTAGTCAGCCTTTTTTGCGATATCTTCTTTAGATAAAGACTCAACACTTGCTGGGGTTTCAAGAATACTTAGGTTCAAGCGATTGGCGGCACTGCTTTCTTGGGGTAACCCAAGGCCGGGTGATGCCTCTTTACCCACAACCTGAACCCGATCAAGTTCAGTATTGCTTACGGTGGCCGCCAACGTTATGCCAGAATTCGATAGAAATAACAGCCCATAAAGGACAGTAGATTTGATAAACACAGAAAAACCTCATTAGATAACAACGTTTATATAATTATGAGGAGGAGGATATATAGAGTTATTCAGCACGACTAATGGGATCCATCAAGTACTTACGATATTGCTCTATGAAGCCCGCCGCTTCATTTTTCTAACATATCTTAAGGCTGGTATCGGGCTTACATATAAAAATGCTTACCGTTGCGGGGGCAGCGATGGAATAAATAAACCTGCCAAACACGGTTTATTGTCACCATACTTCCCATTTAATCTACACAAATAACTGGGCAAACGTTACTCAGAGACACCTTTAAGAGGTGGCGCACATTAACATAAACAAGATGGAAAATAAAAAAATATTAGCCTCTAAAGTACAGTGAACATATTTTAAACAACTATCGATCAAAACCGATAAGCACACGCACTAAGCAAAAATCAACGCTTCAGTATAAATATTTCCTGAAATGCTATTTAAGGGTTTTCAGCTTGGTGTAACTAACATTCAACTTAACCAAGCCTACTTTATGTGAGATATATTTAGTGAAAAAATGATCGTCATTATTACTTGGCACTCAAGCGCATAGTTTAAAATAATACTCATCAGAAATATGCGAATATTTTACTCATAAATACCGAACGCTAAATTTAATATGTTACTGCATTTAATCCTTAGCTAACCTAGCGTTTTTATCACTTCTTTAAACTTTTATTAGGCATGAGAAATAGAAAGCCTCATCAAAAAGTCTCAGGAAAAGTAAAATAGTAGAGTCCTTATACTAAATATTCAAGCATGGTTATTATTAAAAAATTACTATAATCACACCACTCAACATCCATCCAAACACGATCTGCCGATTCAAGAAATAATATAGAATCACCAACAAAACCCCATGCTTTTATATTAGTAACAAATCAATCAATATTAACAGAGTCCTTAAAAATAACAGCCTTATAAAATACCGCTACACCACACATAAATATAAAACACAGTATTCATAAGATTAAAATAAATAGAGTAATGAAACTAAAAAATTTAAAACCATAAAAAAATATATCAATGTCTAATAAAAAAGAACCAATACCACCCCATTAAAAACCAGAATAAGTAACAACTAACATTGATAAGTTTTGAAAAAATAAAATAAAATTATTTTTTCAATTTTTTAATTGAATCTTAATATTTTAACGATATTCTCTGCGACCTATAAAACACACATCGTCAATAAAAAGGACATTGACCAATGCAAGCCACAGAAAAAAAACCAACCAATCAAAAGCAAGTTTTCTCTCCTCCGCCTATCAGCATTAACTTTTACACCGAAAGATCGGAAGATAGATCAAAGGTCGAAGAATTTCTACGCAATGGTTTTAAAAAGTCATTTAATGCAAACACACAATCTTTCATGCCATTAATCATGGAAACCAAAGACAACAACAACCGGACGTCAGCTTGCTTTGGAATTCGCAACATACAAGATTCACCCGCTTTTCTTGAACACTACCTAGAAAAACCAATCGAGCAATGTATTTCAGAAGTCGCAAAACAGCCCATTTCTCGCGAAAATGTCGTTGAGCTTGGAAGCATCATTGGCAGCGGAAAAGGCGCAGGCGGCTGGTTAATTATTGCGGCAGCCGCTTGGCTTCAAGGTGCTGGTTACGAATGGGGAGCACTCACCGCCACTAATGATTTAAAAAAAGCCTTTAGTAAACAAGGCGTGTCACTACTAGAACTAGCAGACGCTAACCAAACCCGCCTCCCCGTTAACGAAATAGCAAACTGGGGCTCATACTATGAAAACGAACCTGTCGTCTATGCAATACATATAAGCACCTTGTATGAACAGTTTTCAAATCATCCTTTAGTCATGCAATCAATGGGCGGGTTAATGGCGTATTGCTACAACCTTGGCCAGCAAGGAATTTTCAATGGAAAATAACACCTCATTTCTTTCCCATCTAGAATCCAGTGATAAAGTCGCACTAGAGCATCTAGGCCATTGCTTAACATATGCCGAGCTCATCGACCGTGTATCCAAAATGGCGCAGTATCTCGATTCTTTGGGCTGTAAACGCCTAGGGCTATACGGTGATAACTCACTTGATTGGATGATCGCAGACTTAGCCGCACTTGAAGCCGGCCTTACATTGGTGCCGCTACCAATGTTTTTTTCAGATGAACAAATTCAGCATTCTATTGAGCAAGCCCAATTAGAACTTATTATTAATATTTCAGATGAAAGAGTAAGGCCATTACTGACTGTTAATCATTCAGAACAATATCAAAATTACGAATTACTTTATTTAAACAACAAACCATCAATCACACTTAAAAACACACACAAAATCACTTACACATCAGGCAGCACTGGCCGCCCTAAAGGCGCCTGCTTAAGTGAGCGTTCAATGATTAGCGTGGCATCATCACTCGCAAAAATCGTTAACCCTGATGCAGGTGGAACACATGTTTGTTTATTGCCTTTAAGTACACTATTAGAGAATGTGGCCGGTGTGTATGCTGCCTTACTTAATAAATTACGCGTTATCATCCCACCTCAAGCTGATGTGGGTTTAAGCGGATCAAGCAGCTTAGAAATTGATAAAATGTACAACAGCCTACTAACACATAATGCCAACACCGCTATTATGACGCCCCAGCTATTACAGGTTTTGGTTTTCCACATGGAAAAAAACAATCTGACATTGCCAGAATTAAATTTTTTAGCCGTCGGTGGTAGCAAACTTTCTGCACATACCATGGCACAAGCCAAAGCTTTAAACTTGCCCATTTATGAAGGCTATGGCTTAAGCGAAGCATGCTCTGTGGTTTGCTGTAACGAGCCAAATAACGAACGAAAAGGCAGCATTGGTAAACCACTGGCACACGCCACATTAAAAATCGCAGACGACGGCGAGATTCTTGTTACAGGCTCACTGTTTAACGGCTATTTAGGCCTAAATGAGCAACCAAACAAAGATGGTTTTTGGCCCACAGGTGACTTAGGTCGCATCGATGATGATGGCTTTGTTTATATTGTCGGCAGAAAGAAAAACCTAATCATCAGCTCATTCGGCCGCAACATTGCCCCAGAATGGATTGAGTCAGAACTAACAACCACTCCGTCTATTTTACAAGCCGCCGTATTCGGTGATAGCCAAGCCTTCTTAACCGCCATTATATTCTCGCCAGACCCAACACAAGCACGCGAAAATTTAAACGACATCAATAAACGACTACCGGATTACGCTCAAGTTAAACACGTTATATTTAGTCAAACGCCCTTCACGAAAGAAAACCAATTACTAACTGAGAATGGACGCATTAAACGACACAATATTGAACACGCATTCTGCGAAGAACTGGCCATCGTATACCAAGAAAATACTCACAAGGAAGAAGTAAATGAGCATTAACATTTCGACACTACACGACACAACCAAATTGGTTGAAAGCTCAGACGGGCAATCTCTCACAAGCCTAGACAAAGAAACGGTCATAGACCTATGCGCAAAATCGGGCACCCTTTTATTCCGTGGTTTCTCTGGTGATATTGATACGTTTTCTCAGTTTGTTGAAAACAACAGCAGCAAAGTAACACTGGACCCAGCCCGCAGTTTTCATGCTGAAAATGCACAAAAAGTAGATGCAGGCCTAAATGCGGTTGGCCTACATTGCGAAAATGGCAACGCCCCAAAATTACCACACTTTATTTGGTTCTACTGTAAAAAAGCCGCCAAAATCGGTTCACAAACTACATTCTGCGACGGTAAACGCGTTTGGGCGGCCTTACCTGACGAAATAAAAGCAGAATTTGAAAGTAAAAAAATAAAGTATTCGCGTAACGTACCTGAAAATCTATGGCGCGCATACATTGCCTATGAAATGCCAAATATTAAGTCGCCAGAAGACGTCACCGTTGACCACCTAAAACAGTTTTCCGATTCATTAGACGGTCAAATTTTCAAACTAAATGATGATATGTCCCTTCATTATTCGTTTATCGTTGGCGCTGTACATAAAACGCTTTTCTCAGATGACCTTTCATTTTCAAATAGTATTCTCGGGCCTTCATTCAACTATGAAAAACCAACCATCACCTTTGAAGATGATTCATTTATTTCTGAAAAAACCATAGATAAAATAAAAGAAATAACAGAGAAAGAAACACAAGAAATAACTTGGCAAGACGGCGATGTGGTTATGATCGACAACACGCGCTTCATGCATGGTCGCCGTGAAATAAAAGATACTGATCGTGAAATTTATGCGGCTTTGAGTTATTTATAAAA
>JAWUXY010000140.1:0-13161 GCA_034111105.1 Bermanella sp.
TCACATTTAATCCCCATCCTAGTTAACATACTTCTCATGACTTTTTGATTGATTTCATTGTCCTCAACCACTAATACGCGTTCGGGTAATACGTCATTGCGTTTCTTTTTGCTAACGGCAAAAAAAGGTAAGTATACATCGGAAAAAATAGCGGGGTGTTCAAATTGTACATGCCAATGCCCCCCTAAAAGTAAAATAACCTCATTAACAAATACACCGTCTTGTTCTATCTCGAACAATTCATATGCCGCAACCAACGGGGTGTTTGATGTGTCATTCATTTCTAAGTGAAGATGGAGTTGCCCTTTATCTTGCTCGATATCTAAATTTAAAATAATACTGTTAATATCTAAATTAGAGGCATTAAATATAATTTCAGTTAATAACAAATACACGGGCCTTACCGGCCCAGCCAATACATCCCAGTCAGCTAGATTACTATTAATTGAAAACTCAGTACCTCGCGCTTTGCACTCACTCACTAAATCTTGATGCCATAATTTAAGTGTCGGTTTAATGTTCACTTGCTCTATTTTAAAATCCGGATCACTGGCGCCCATTTCAGTATTTAATAATAGTTTATCTATGTGGCGAGAAATCAATCGCGTGCTGTGATTGGCATCGTGCATCAATTCACTATCAACTTGATAACCTTGTAAGGATAAATCTAAAACATGTTGTATCGAATGCAATGGGGTTTTAAGGTCATGTGAAATGTTTTTTAAAAATACATCTCGTACTTTTTTATGTTTATCCGCGGTTTTTAGTGCGTTAGACAAGCGTTTACTGGTTTTATTTAATATATTTTGATAGTGACGCTCGCTCGCAATTTGGTCATCTTGTAACTTATTAATTAGTTCTGCCAATGCCCAAGACAACAATATCGATTCGATAACCGTACCAATCAAAAAGGCATGTTCAGTCAGTAAATTAACCGGCACCTGCCCCATGATAGTCAGCTGATAAATGAATCCACCCACCGCTAAAAAGACCCAAGCAAGCAAGAAAAAACGTGCAGGCTTATAACCCTGTATTAAAACTTGCGTGGCAATCACAATCACACTGACTTGATATAACGTACTCATCAACAAGTAAAAAATAGTCGCAACTGCATTGAGGCCGATTAGCACTAACATGATATCAATGATGACGCCGGCAATAAGCACCCAAAACCAACGATTCCATTTAGGGTGTTTTACATCGAGTTTTAAAAAAGATTTTGCGAATAAAATGGCAAATATAAACGCTAAACAAACTGATACCGCCCACGATTGAGTCGTATTAAGCCAATGAGGTTGATCAAAGAAATACCTTGTAAACCCTAAGTCAATGAGAAAAAAAGCTTGTAAAAAAAATAAATTCAAACAATAAAATAGATAATAAGGACGTGATGTTGAAACAAACAAAATAAAATTATAAATGCACAGGGCGAGCAACATGCCAATTGAAAGAAAAATTAATCCTAGCTGCGCTATCTTCTGCTGACTGAATGCTTGCAAAGGCCCAATATCAATCGGTAACCGTAAAGCATGATCACTACGAATCTCTAGTACAACCGTTACTTCTTCACGTAATACAGGCAATGCAACATCCACAAAATGATTAGGGATGGCCCGAGTCATAAACGCGGAAGCACTGATGTTAAGCATGGACTGTAAATGCTCACCTGTTTGCGAAAAAAAATGGATACTAAATTCCGTCAAATGCGGAAAACCCACTTGTAATTGCAGTGGCTGATGCTCAGTTGAAGGCAACGTAAACCAGACCCAAACGTTACCCTGAACAAATCCTAAATTCGGCGGACTTAAAGGGGAGCTTGGGCTAAAAGGTGGGTGGTTAATAATGTCTTGTGCTTGATAGCGTTGCTGTTCATCGACTAAAAGGTGCGCACTGGGCCAAATGCTTTGAATTTGTTGAGTATGATCGTATGTACTTAGCATATTTGCTTTGGCACTTAAGGCCAAAAATAACAAACATGCCAACACAATAGGTTTCATGTATTACGCCGTTATATTATCGGAAACATCCAAAGCACGTTCTAACGCGGCCATACCAGAAGGTAAGTCAATGTGAGCGCCAGCGTGTTTCATGCTCATACCCAAGGCATGCAATGTACGGAACAAATTATGGGCACGACTTTGCTCGCCCATTTGCCCAATGCGCACAATGGGTAAACCAAACGAGCCTGATATTTCCACCTTGTATAAAGCAGACATGGTATTGAGCACCTGCTTACCGTCAATGCCGTTTGGTAGGTTAATGCCCACAACACTATTAAGACGACTTGCGTTATTTACAAACAATGTTAGTCCCATCGCTTCGACAGATGACTGTAAGGCTAGACTGCAAACCTTATGTCGGCCAAAACGTTTTTCAAGTGTTTCAAGGCAGACTTGTCGCAATGCCTCATGCAAGGCCAAAATACCGCTCACTGGCGCGGTATAATGATAGCCTTTTTCTTCCCAGAATTGACGCGCCAAGCGCACATCTAAGCACCAATGCGGCATGGGTGCGGTACGTTCAATTATAGTCGGCCAAACGTGATCACTAAAGGCCACCAACGAAACACCCGGAATCGACGCTAAACCCTTTTGGCCACCTGTTATCACCACATCAACCTGCCAATTATCCATTTCTAGTGGCATCGTGCTTAACGTACAAACTGCGTCTACCACAGACAGCACGCCATGTTGGCGCGACATACGTGTAATAGCTTCTAATTCTTGATTCCAAACCGTACAAGAGGTTTCCCCTTGTACAATCGTGAGCACATCAAATTCACCACTGCTAAGCAAAGCGTCTACTTTGGCAGGGTCAGCCCCTTCACCAAGGGGGACATCATATACCGTAACATCACCGCCATTACGCTCCGCCATCTCAGCTAAACGCGCGCTAAAGAAACCATTTTGGATGCACAAAACCTTGCGTCCCGGCCAAACAAGGTTGGTAATCGCCATTTCCATGGCTGCACTGCCCGGCCCTGCAACCCCGATAATATGCTTAGAATTGGTTTGAAATACGTATTGTGACATCAAGCGCACACGCTCGATCACTTGGCTCATGGTATCGCCTAAATGATTAATAACCACAGAATTGGCCATGGCCACTTTTTGTGAAACCGGCACAGGGCCTGCTCCCATCAATAGCAATGGCTCATTCGGCAAAATACTATCAAGAGGTAAATCGGTAGGGGGGAGAATGGTGGTGGTCAAAATGTGATTCCGTATTCATCAATATAAATTACTGACGTCAACCTAGAGTCAACGCCAGCAAATACAACTAAATTCATTCATTAAAAACGAGCGCGCAAGCCAAACAGTACATCTTCTGCCATGGTAAGTTTATCGTCGTTTTCAAGGTAAGCACCTAGAAAGCGATAATGTGCATAAACCGCAATATCCCAATTAAACGCAATTTCTAATCCAGCTTGATATTCATATTCAAGTTTAGCCGTGTCATCCCAATCGCCACTTAAAAAGAAAGGTCGAAGGTTCACGCCAATATTCGCCTGTAAACCCGAAACAACAGGTAAAAAGACTTGTGCACGCATACCCGCAGCGGTGCGGTCATAATCTAGTGCATTGCTTGTGGTTTGGCTGATTTCAAAATCAAATTCAGCACCACCATGCTCAGTTGGGTTTGCTAAATAACCAAAGCCACCCGCGCCGAATGTGATAATTTCAAATTCTTGTTTTCCTAGGCTTTGTTTTTCACGCTTGGCCCTATCGTCACTTTGAAAGTATCCCAAGTACAACATACTGGTTACTCTGTCACCTTCTACGCCTTTTTGCGTGTCGCCAATACCTAAGCGGTAATGACTCATATCTTTGCCTGCGGCTAGGTCCATAAATAATGTGTTGTATTGCGCGTGAGCAGCAAAACTAAATGTCATCGCAGATGACAGAAGAAAGGGTGTGGCTAAACGTGTAAAAAACGATTTCATTTCAATACCTCATAACAATGGCCTGAGCATACCAAACTTAGGCGTGTAAGCAACCGCAAACCCCATAAACCCTAGCGTTCATCACAATCACATCATGACAAAAACAAGGTATATAGATGCCATATTGGCTAAACAGGTTCATATCTTATTTGTAAGCTATATTGCCTGCACTCTAAATTCCACCCTCTGTCCAACCCTTGTGTAGGTAAAGTGATGGCGGCTTCAGAGCTTTATTTTTGATTTGTCCCATAACACAGTTATGGGTTTTATTAGGCTAAATAAACGTATTAGGTAGATTGAGTAAAAGGTAAGGTTACTTGTACCTTCAAGCCTTGCTTATTTTTTTGATTGCTTAAATTTATGCTCCCCATATGTGCTTGAACGGCTTTTTTAACAATACTTAAACCAAGGCCGCTTCCACCTGTATTTAAATTTCGTGATTCATCTATGCGATAGTAAGGTGTTAATACCTTATCTAGATGCGCTTCGGATATACCTGAGCCATTATCTTTAATTGTAACGGTTAGTGCGTTTTCAGTTGAATGAATAGTGACGTCAGCCATATCTCCATAAAACACAGCGTTTTCAATTAAATTCGTAAAGCAACTTCTTAAGGCCATTGGATACCCTAAAAAGGGTTTATGGCATTCACCACTCACAACCACTTCTCTGCCTAAGTCAGCCATGTCATCAGTAATACTTTGAAAAAGCGCATTTAAGTCTATCGGATGCTTCTTCTCTGTTGCTTCTGTATTTTTTGTATAATTTAAAGCGCTTGTTACCATTTTTTCAAGACGCTCTATATCCGTAATCATTTTTTGTTTATGGGTTTGATCACTTAGCATTTCTGCGCGGATTCTTAAGCGTGTTAGCGGTGTTTTAAGGTCATGAGACATGGCAGTAAAAACACTGCTGTTATTTTCAATTTGCTCAACAATTCTGTCTTGCATATTTAAAAGCGCGGACTCTATATTTTTAATTTCTTTAGGGCCTTGTATGGTTTTATTTTGCTTTAACAATATATTTTTGCCAATTGCATCAGCTTTTTTAACCAATTTTTCTAAAGGATGATTGATCCACCGAATAGCAATAAAAAGAAAAAATAATATTAATGGCAAAGAACATACAATAATTATCATATACAGTGGTGATAAAATATCAGAAAAACGTGTATGCTCAGAGAATGCCGTTGTATACATGGACAACCATTGGCCATCATCTAACTGAGCCTGAATAAGTACCCCATATTCTGGGAAGTCACTTTCAACAACTAACAATGATTCTAATAACGTTATTTGATTCGTGTCATATTCCTCTAAGAAAGCGTCAGAATTTTCTATTTCAGAAGAAAAATCCCCTTGATACCCGTAAAACAATGCGCTTAATTTTTCATCAATTTCGACCACTGTGATATTCACTAATTGTTGGACGACACCTGCTAACATGTCACTTAATAGCGTCATAGATTCAGTATACTGTGCCAGTGGATCAACCGTCATCAAGGGCTTATCTAACGTAAGGTAATGAATACCTCCGAATCCATAGCTTGTACCACTCATACGATTAAGTGTATTAACAATTAACTGACGTTGAGAATGGGTTAGCTGATTAAATTGATCCACATGATGATGTACTTCCGCTGCAAGGTATTCAATTTCATATTTTGTACTTTTACTTTCTTCTTTGGATATAAAATACCACCATAAAGAGTTACTGATTAAAAATGAAAAAAGAATACTGACAATCAAAATAAGTGACAAACGAAAAAACAATGTATTAAAACGATTCAACATTTTTTCATCTCAACACTTTCCGTAAAAATATACCCTTCTCCACGAATAGTTTTGATGGCATCAGGCAGATTACCACTGGTTTTCAATCTCTGTCTAAGCCGACTCACTTGAACATCAATAGCCCGATCAAAAGGATTGGCCTCTCGACCTTGGGTTATATCCAATAAAAAGTCCCGACTAAGAACTCGATTTGCCCGTTCAAGAAATACTTTCAACAAGCGAAAATCAGCACCACCCAAAGGAATAATAACCCCTTCATTATTTGATAACTGATGTCGGCTCACATCCAAACAAAGCCCTGAAAAATAATAACATTCATTGTCTTTAGAAGTGTCAGCCCCACCATGATTAGCATCAAGAATTCTAAAAATAGCTCTCATGCGAGCAACCAGCTCTCTGGGGTTAAAAGGTTTGGCCAAATAGTCATCAGCTCCGATTTCTAAACCTATAATACGATCAATATCATCCCCACGAGCAGTTAACATAATAATGGGGGTATTATATTTTGTTCTAAGACGACGGCATAATGTATATCCATCTTCGCCGGGCAACATAACATCAAGTATGACAAGGTCAACATCCCCTTTTTCTAGTAAAGCCTCTAGCGAATCACCATCAGGAATGCTACTTGTTAAATAGCCATTTTCACCGAGATACTCTTCTAACAAGGCCCTTATTTCTGGGTCATCATCAACCACCAAAATACGTTGGTTCATACTCAATATACTCATTATTTTAAATAGAGATTAATGCTATTTTACTCATGTGATTCACCTTTACTCTTTAATACCGCTATTTATAAAGTAGCATCAAATCACAATCAAAGAGTGCTTAACGGCTAAATACAAGGTTTATCATTGTGATAATATATTAAAACAAACATATAGGCCCAATATGTTCAGTTACCTCTTATTTGTATCGAAATGTATCACGGCGTATCACCTTGATACATTTCGATGTAATAAATCAATATTATGAGATCTTCATATTACAAATGAACGGTACATTAGAGTGCGTAAAGACTGACCAGCCTATTCAATCTGGCTGGTATAAACCTAGCTGATAATAATCAGCATCACTCTAAAGGAAATCATCATGATGAAAATCAACCGTATCACATCCATTATTTTCGCGGCTATTACGTTAGTAACTGTGCCCGCTATTAGTCATGCAAAAACATCAGACTGTCAGACCTATATCGGCTTTTCTGAAAACTATAACGACATGGACCCATTCATAACCATTGACTTTAAGGCCAGTATTAATAAATTGCCTGAAGAAGAAAAAACCAAGGCTCAAGCACTGTACAATCAGCTAACTGAGTTTGAAAATAATATAACTGAAGACGAGTTGTCTATTGAAGAGGAAACTAGAATCAACATACTGTATAGCCGACTAGATAATATATTTATGAGTTCTAATGTCGACCATGTAGAGATAGATTTATTAAAGAACTTATCTGATGCAGACCAACTTAAAGCGCTTATTCTATGGCGAAAAATCAGCAATAAAAAATGCGCTGACAATATTGATGAATCATTCGTTGAACTAGATGAGTTACTGAGCGCCAACTGATAGTCAAGCCCTGTTTAATATTCATATGCTAAATTTAAACAGGGTTTTTTATATTAAAATACCTACAATGCCATAACCGCACTATTTTCATCTTAAAGTAACGCACTATTCAACTTACCAAATTGCAGATATTTTTAACTTTAAGCCTCAGCAAGGTCACTTTAATTAACATATTTAAAGACGTATTACTCTCACACAAGTGACTTGTAATTAAGTAAAATAATTCGAATTTATGGACCAGTACTTTAAAATATAGTCTTCCTCACACTTCCCCATTGCTGAGCAAAGCATTAATCCGTTACACTCACGCCCCATTATCATCGTTATTCGTTAAACATATTGGGTTGCAATGGATCGGAATTTCGACGGCTTATCTGAGCGCTTTAACAGCCAAATCTATGGCACGCTCAAAGGACAATTACGCTTAAAAATGCTCGATCTCGATTTAGCCTCGATAGTGCAAACCCAAACTAAACATTCTGTATTGGATGTCGGTGGCGGGATGGGGCAATTCTCTTCGGCGCTATTGGCTCAGGGGCACGATGTAACGATCACTGACTTAAGCCAAGAAATGCTTGATGAAGCAAAATTAATTTATCAAGAAGTGGCGCCGCAAAAACACGCGCAGTTTTTATGCTCACCTTTGCAATCATTACCTGACACGCTCAAACAAACTTATGACCTAGTGTTAAATCATGCTGTTTTAGAGTGGTTAAAATCACCACTAGACGCAATTGCCACGTTACAACAACTGGTTAAGCCGGGCGGTCATTTAAGCTTGATGTTTTACAATCGTCACGCAATCGTTTGGCGTAACCTAATGAACGGTTCATGGCAACGTGCTCATAATGATTTTTTTCACCACGATAAAAATAACTTAATGCCGCAAAATCCTTTAGACCCAAACGACGTATTAAATAAAGCACAATCATTGGGTTTAGAATTAAAATCTTGGCGCGGAATTCGTTGTGTGTACGACCATATGCACAAACACTTTCGTGATAAAAAAACCCTTGATGAATTTGTAGCATTAGAAAAAACCATAGGTTTAAAACCACCCTATCGCGATTTAGGGCGCTATATGCATATGGTATTTACCAAGCCAAAATAAAAATATATTAAACGCTGAAAAGTAATATAAATAGTGCTGACAGCTACTTTTACAAGCAACCTATCATCGCTTCAACTTCAATATTGATTTGGTCTGAAAATAGCGCGTTCACGTTTATTAATGCACTGGCAGGCAAATGTTTGCCGTATATTTCAAACAGTGTATCCCTTAATAACGATATATCGGTCATGTCACTCACAAACAATGTCACCTTTATTAAGTGTGCCAGTGATGTTTGGTTTGCCTCACATATTATGTTTAATTGAGAAAAAATTTCTCGAGCTTGTACATCGATACTTTTACCCTGTGCCTGACTACCAAACGCGGTGAGGCCAGAAGTATACAAAACATTATTGTGCGTCACGCTATGAGAATAAGGGCCCACAACAGGGCCTAACTCAGAATAATTATGCCTATTAATCATGACGAGGGTCTCGTTTGGTTTTCTGAGTAATAAATGTGGCCAACTTATGTATTTCTGGTGCACTAAACAGCGATATGGTTGCCGCAGCAGGCCAGCCCAGCATAAACGCATGGCACCATTGTTGGTAAAAGTCATCCGTCCAACCAAGATTGATCCACGTCACCCAAGCCGTCATCAGTGATGACAACAAAAACGACATGAGTAAAGCAAATATGATGCGGTGCTTCATGTGCGTTTCTCCAGTTTTTCGATGTACATCACCTCAGTCAGTGATTGCGTTAAGTAAGCCTTGGTGTGCGCCATTTCGAAATGGTTTTTCAACGCATCTTCGTTAATCCATTCTTCCCATAAGGTAAATAACTGGGGGTGATCTCGATGTTGTAAAACATCAAAAAAGAGACAGCCAGGCTCTTGAACGGTTTGCGCTTGCAACTCGATCAACGCCTGCTTGATCTCTTCTACTGGTTTAGCTGATGTGACCTTAAGGCCCGCGCTTATCCAAAGTTTGCTCATGGTTTATCTCCGTGAATGAAACAGACAGTCATAATGTGAGATAAATATAGTTACTTTCAAATTTGAAATATATACTTTAAAATGAACTCATTAATTCCAAATATGAAATCATGTATGACGACATCGTTTTATTCATTCATATCGTGCAACAACAAGGCCTAGCGGCAGCCGCGCAGAAGCTAGGTTTACCTGCGGCAACCGTTACGCGGCGTTTAAAGCGATTAGAAGAATCGGTTGCTAGTCAGCTAATTCATCGCTCGGCACGGCAATTTGTGCTCACAGGCGAAGGGGAGATATTTTATCAAGCCTATGCAGGGCTGGTTGAACAGCTAGAGCATACTCAGCAGCAACTCAGTAACGACCTGCACACTTTAAATGGCCCATTAAAAGTACTGGCACCCACAAACATCTCAACTGGGTTGTTGCAGCCCATGTGGTCTAATTTCATAAAGACATACCCGGATATAAAACTGGAATTAACATTAAGCAACCGCATTGAAGATATGCTGACATCAGGCGCTGATATTGCTTTGCGCATAGGGCCACAGGAATCGTCTTCACTTTATCAAAAACGCGTCGGCTCACTGCATACATTGATTGTGGCCAGCCCAGATTATCTAAAGAAAAATGGCGCACCAGACACCTTAGAGCAATTAACTCAACATGACTTAATTGGGGTAAGTACCCTATCAACCTGGAAAATGAGCCATCTGTTATCGGGTAAAACACAAGAAATTCGCCCTCGTTTTTCAACCTTTGTAAATGACGTTAAATTTGCATCGCAACTCGTATGTGATGGCATCGGCATATCATTACTGCCCAACAGTGAAGTTAATCATCATTTAAAAGCAGGTGAGCTTGTGCGTGTATTAGACCCTTGGGAAGGGCCTGAAAGAGAGCTATATACCATTTGGCCATCCGGTAAATTGCTAAACGCTAAAGCCAAGTGCTTACGAGATTATATTGAGGTTTACATGGCAAAGACCATGGCCAATAATAAAATATAAACTCATTAATACGATTTACGGCGCGTTAAAAACGAAAGCTTATGACCCCTGCTATTAAACTTGCACAAAAAAACAAAATTAATCACACCATTCATGAATACCAACATGATGCGAATCACCCATCGTTTGGTGAAGAAGCGTCTGAAAAACTCGGCGTCTCGCAAGCACAAGTATTTAAAACACTCGTAATCGAATTAGACACAAAAGCATTAGCCGTATGCATTATTCCCGTAAGCCATACTCTTAATTTAAAAGCCGCGGCCAAACGCGCAAACGCAAAAAAAGCAACCATGGCCGATAAACACGACGTACAGCGCAGTACTGGCTATGTGTTAGGAGGCGTAAGTCCACTTGGGCAAAAGAAACGATTATTAACCCTGATTGATGATTCAGCAAATGCGTTTGAAACGATTTATGTCAGTGCGGGTAAACGCGGGTTAGAAATTGAATTGGCGCCACAAGATTTGCAATCTCTTTGCAGCGCACAATTTGCTAACATTAAAAATGAAGGTTAAGACTAAACGTTCGCAATAATCGTAGCACGTAAAGGTGCAGGATGCCCTTCAACGGTTTTGCTTGGATCATTTGGGTCTAGAAAATCCGTTAACGAATTATACTGCATCCAATCTGTGGTGTGCTGCTCGTCTAGACTTGTGTAGTTTTGCTCAACAATGCGTACGTTTTTAAACCCTAAACGGCGCATCCATTGGCATAGGGTTTTTGCACTGGGTAAAAACCATACGTTACGCATCATGGCGTAGCGATCGTCGGGTACTAATACTTCGCCCTCTTCACCTTCTACTACCAAAGTTTCAAGTACCACTTCCCCACCGGGGCGTAATGCTTGTTGCAATTCAGTTAAATGATCAAGGGGCGATTTACGATGATACAGCACACCCATACTAAACACGGTGTCAAAGGCACGTAAATTGGCTGGCACATCTTCCATTTTAAACGGCAATAAATGCACGGGGATATTGTCTTTTTTAGCCGCCGCCACGTATTTTTTCGCTGCTTCAAATTGCCAAAAAAATAATTTACTTGGGTCAATACCCACCACGCGTTGCGCACCGGCACCTAACATGCGCCACATGTGATAACCACTGCCACAACCTACGTCTAAAATAGTCCGCCCTTTTAAGGGTGCTAAGTGGGGTTCAATGCGGTCCCATTTCCAATCACTGCGCCATTCGGTTTCAACAAACGTATCAAAAAATTGAAATGGGCCTTTGCGCCATGGCATTAACCCTTGCAAAGCCGCCAGCGCTTGCTGGTTCTGTTCTGGATTAATATCATCACTTTGAAATTCAACCGCGCTTTTATTCAGCTCACATGTCACATTGTTGAGTTCTGGCAATTGCAAAAAAGCATCTAACCAACGCTGCATATCACCATGAGGCGTCGCCACGTAAAAATCATGCAGTTGTTGTTCAATCACGCTGCCCCATTTATTAAACGGTTGTTTTTCCGTTTGCATAAATTCAACAAGGTCTTGGTAATAATGAGTGAACCAGTTTTCAGTTAATTCCATGGGTATTATTTAACCGCAATAAACGAAGTAAAGTTAAAGCACTGATACCAAGTATAGGCTTTTGAAAAACCGGCCTGCTTTAAACGTTGAATATGATCGTGTGAGGTTTCGGGCACCAAGACGTTTTCAAGTGCGCTGCGCTTTTGGCTCACTTCTAAATCGCTGTAGCCATTGGCTCGTTTAAAATCCCAGTGCAATTCTTGCTGAAGCGTTTGCTCTGGCTCATCAAAACTGATTTTTTCTGAGAGTATTAACGCACCGCCTGGCAACATGGCATCGTATAAGCGTTGAATCAGTGCTTGGCGTTTTTCAAGCGGTATAAACTGCAATGTGAAATTGAGGGTCACAACCGATGCACGGCTGTAATCAAATGCCGTGGCGTCCCCCTCAACTAATTCAACTGGCACCGTGGCATCATCGATATCCACATAACTCTGGCAGCGTTTAAGCATGGCCGCCGCGTTATCAATGCCAATCACCTTACAGCCTTCGAGTTTCACACCATGACGCATGGCCAGTAACGATGAGCCCAGCGAACAGCCTAAATCATACAAATGGCTATCAGCCTGAGCGTATTGCTCAGTGATAATGCCGATCATCGGGATGATCATGTTATAGCCAGGCACCGAACGCTTAATCATGTCGGGAAAGACACGAGCGACAGCCTCGTCAAAAGCAAAAGCATCTAATGCTTCACGGTCATTTGCGTAAATACGGTCGCGGGACATAACGCACCCAAGGCTCACTTAAAAAGGTGCTGCATTCTACTCAATATGAGCGGTGGTTTCACCTTAAGTGACCGGCTTTTAAGCAGAATCTGACGGAAAACGCCCTAGTGAGCCCCATCAAAGGGGAGTAGGCTAAAACTCTTGTTCACCACGCCGGAATTAATATGCATGCATTTGTCACTGGCGCCACAGGCTTTATCGGCCAACACCTCGTTGAGCAACTGCTAAAGCAGGGCTGGCAAGTTACTGCCTTGTATCGCAACAAAGACAAACGCTATGCAAGTGAACATGGGGCCATTCACTGGCAATACGGTCAACTGCAACACATACAAAGCCTACGCGATGCCATGCCCGAATCAGTGGATGCCGTGTTTCACCTCGCCAGCGATACCAGTAACTGGAGCCTTAACCACAGTCGTCAATATCAAACCAATGTGCTGGGCACTCATAACCTTGCCAAAGTGGCTCTCGAAAAAAATGCCATTCGTTTTATTCACACCAGTTCCCTTGCCGTTTATGGTTTTCATGATGACGTG
>JAWUXY010000141.1:0-8330 GCA_034111105.1 Bermanella sp.
GAACGTTTTAATAAGGCTTTGTGGGGACCAACAATCCGCTATTTGATCTGCTTCAACAGCGGTAACAAAGACCTGACATTCTAATTCTTCTAGGAGGCTACATAAAGCTTTTCTGTGGTTAATATCCAGTTCTGCGCATAAATCGTCTACAAGGAATATACAAGGGCGATTTGAGGCCTCTCTATAGATCTGTGCCTGTGCTAATTTAAGTGCGCACACGACCATTTTCTGCTGTCCACGAGATAGAACCTCCATTGCGGGCAGTTTATTCGCTTTAATGCGTAAATCCGCTCGCTGCGGCCCTAACTGGGTAAACCCCATTTTAAGATCGCTCAACCAGCTTTCTTCTAGTAATTCGTAGTAATCTCTATCTTTACCCCAACCTTGGTAAAACCCCATGGATATCCCTAAGTCAGGATTCAGCCTATCCATAAAATCATCAAATACGGGTTTCAGACGCTTAATATACATCTGACGGG
This sequence comes from Bermanella sp., assembly GCA_034111105.1. Lineage (GTDB taxonomy): Bacteria > Pseudomonadota > Gammaproteobacteria > Pseudomonadales > Oceanobacteraceae > Bermanella. The sequence goes on from JAWUXY010000141.1 coordinate 480, forward strand.
AATTGTTAATAATGTCAGCATGCTTAGCCAATGACTCGTGCCAAACTAACCGTTCTGTCTCGCTAGCCCCACCACTTCGTAATAATGCATTACGGGTTTGATGTGCTTTTTTAAAGTTACGCCATACATTGATAAAGTTAGGTTCCACGTGGAACACTCCCCAATCAATGTATTCTCGCCTAAGTTGAGGGCTCCCCTCTAATAAGCGAAACATTGTAGGATCAAGCAACTGAATCGGTAATATAGACGCGAGCTCTGCAGCACTTTGCAGCCATTCCCCATTAAGCTTAATACGACGCTCACCTTTAATATTCCGCTCAACACCTAATTGATAGTGGCTCTTTTGAACACCCAGTTTGCAAAAGGCTGTTAAAGACTCAGTGCCATGCTGTATCAAATTCTTTTGTTTATGAGTCCGAAAACTTTTGCAGTAAGCCAAGTAATAAATGGCTTCTAACAAGCTGGTTTTACCCGAACCATTTTCGCCATAAATTAAATTGATTTGAGAGCTAGGCTCAAAGGAAAGCGGTGTTAAATTACGAACGCCTTGTAGCATCAGGCTATCAATACTCATAAGTCATTGAATCTAAATATGTTTTTGAGGGTATGTGCAGTTAACTTAAGCGTCATTGAGGTCACAAAAATAATAGAATCCACAGTTTTCTAGCAATAGTTATCAACAAAGCAATTCGACTTCACACTTCGTTCAGATATAAAAAAAGGACTGAGATGCACATTTTATAACGTATAAATGTGCACATTCAGTCCTTTTTTAACGCAAAAGCTGTTGTATCAAAACAAGCAACTTTAATACTACATAGCCGCCTTACAGACGCATCGGCATAACAACATAAAGGGAATCGCCACCCTCTACTTCTTCCATTACCGCAGAAGAGTTTGCATCCGCCAGGGTCATCTTCATATCGTCGCCATCAAGCACCGACAATACATCTTGTAAGTAACTGACATTAAAGCCAATTTCTAAAGAGTCATACTGATAATCAACACCAATGCTTTCTTCCGCTTGCTCCTGCTCAGGGTTATTTGCAACCACTTGCAAAGAGTTTTCATCTAGCAGCAAACGCACACCACGGTATTTCTCATTAGAAAGTATGGCGGTACGTTGAAAAACATGACGCAACGCTTGGCGATCAGCAATCAATACTTTATTACCGTTACGGGGAATAACACGCTCGTAGTCAGGGAATTTACCGTCTACCAATTTAGAGGTGAACGTATACTCACCCACTTTTGCACGAATGTGGTTATTGCTTAACATCAGCTCAACGGTGGACTCTGGGTCCGTCATTAACTTAGCAAGCTCTAAAACCGCTTTACGCGGTACGATGACTTGAGTTTTGCCTTCCATTTCTAGGTCAACGGGTACACCACAAGTGGCCAAACGATGGCCGTCTGTGGCAACTGCACGTAGCTGATCGGCCTTAACCTCTAATAACAATCCGTTAAGGTAGTAGCGAACGTCCTGTTGTGCCATAGCAAAGGCAGTGCGATCAATAACACGGCGTAACTGCGCCTGAGGCACATTAACGGTAATCGTCGCTTCAATATCGTCAACGTTAGGGAATTCATTGGCAGGTAAGCTCGATAATACAAACTTACTGCGACCCGCTTGTAATTGAACTCTGTGGTCATCTTGGCTAATCACAATGGTGCTTTGATCAGGCAGAGACTTACAAATATCCATTAATTTTTTAGCAGGAACGGTGATATCACCATCCACACCTGGTTCTAATAATTGCGCGCTACCCACCATTTCTACTTCAAGATCAGTACCTGTCAGTGACAATTGATCACCTTTAACTTCAAGGAGAACATTAGACAGTACAGGTAATGTTTGACGACGTTCAACAACGCCGGCAACCAACTGTAGTGGCTTAAGTAGGGCTTCCCTAGTGATTGTGAATTTCATGCCTTTCCCACTCTTTAACTGGTCAGTGACCGCAATAGGTTTTTATAATCTTCGCTGATGTCTGCGTTGATCTCACGCAGTTCTTTTATTTTGCGAACGCCGTGCAGAACCGTTGTGTGGTCCCGCCCACCAAAAGCATTGCCAATTTCAGGCAAGCTATGATTGGTTAATTCTTTACTTAATGCCATGGCAACTTGTCTTGGCCTGGCGATCGAACGAGACCGACGCTTAGATAGTACGTCGTACACCTTAATTTTGTAATATTCGGCAACGATACGTTGGATATTATCAATACTGACCTGCTTGTCTTGTAATGCCAATAGGTCTTTTAAGCTTTCTTTGATAAATGGCAACGTTATTTTAGACCCAGTGAAGGCTGAGTTCGCAATAACACGCTTTAAAGCGCCTTCTAACTCTCGAACATTGCTTCGAATTTTTTGTGCCACAAAGAAAGCCGCCTCATGAGGAAGATCGATTCCCTCTTGTTCTGCTTTCTTCATTAATATGGCAACACGAGTTTCTAACTCAGGTGGCTCAACCGCTACAGTTAAACCCCAGCCAAAACGACTTTTCAGTCGGTCTTCTAAGCCGTTAATTTCTTTAGGGTAGCGGTCACAGGTTAAAATCATCTGTTGGCCGCCCTCTAATAAGGCATTAAAGGTATGGAAGAACTCTTCTTGGCTGCGCTCTTTGCCTGCAAAAAACTGGATATCATCGATCAATAAAGCATCAACAGAGCGGTAATAGCGTTTAAACTCATTAATCGCATTTAACTGTAATGCTTTTACCATATCAGCAACAAAGCGCTCAGAGTGTAAGTACACTACCTTAGCATTAGGGTTTTCACTTTGTATGTGGTTGCCCACAGCGTGCATTAAGTGAGTCTTACCTAGGCCAACACCACCATATATAAAGAGTGGGTTGTAAGAGCCGCCTGCGTTCTGAGAAACTTGCTGAGCAGCTGCATGAGCGAGCTGATTCGATTTACCTTCTACAAAGCTATCAAAGGTAAAACGTTTATTAAGACTACTTTGATGCTGAATGCTGCCTTCAACCTGAACTTTACGTTTAGGCTCTTTAATAGCAGCAGGCGCTCTTGTAGCCCTAGGGGTTCGTTCGGTTTTTTGGGTAGCAACAGCCTGCGCACGAGCTTCTGCTTTAGGTGCAGGTTTAATAGGCGCGGGGGCTATAAAAGCAGGTGTACTTGATTGAGCACCGATATCTAACTGGAAAGATAAAACCTGTCCACCGTTCAATTCTTCTAATAAAGATTGAATACGATTAGAAAACTTATCTTTCACCCAGTCTTTTACAAATCGATTAGGCGCAGACACAACCAAGCCAGAATCAGATTCACTGGCTCTTAGTGGGCGTATCCAGGTATTAAATTGTTGTGCTGGTAACTCATCTTGTAAGCACCTGACACATTCATCCCATAATGCCAGCACGGCAGGACTCCATCTTTAAACAGCAGAGCATTGTACCAATATTATTAAAGTTATCCACAGAAACTCGGCAAAAGTGCTGTGGATTACCTATGTGTATAGTCGGGATAGAAATGTGAATAACCGACGACTTTCAATGACATGTGTATAACCCCTGTTTTCATCAACAAGTTATCTTGTGCTTCTGCTCAGCTTTTACGCCTTATATACAAATGTTACTATCTCTGTAAAGCATTGTGTTTAAAGGGCTTTAGCCTGTTATCCACAGAAAAGGGCTTTACCATTAATAATAACTAATCATAAATAAACATATAAAACATAAATATATATATTAATTAATAATACTTAACTAAGTTAAAAAACGAATTTCAGAAAAAATGAATTAAATACGAATTAACCAAAAGATTGATTGAATACATTGGCTGTTTTCAATACAATCCGCTCCCTTATTTTTATTGTTAATCCAGTTTGAGAGACAAGGCATGAAACGTACTTTTCAACCTAGCGTGCTAAAGCGCAAACGTACTCACGGTTTCCGCGCACGTATGGCAACCAAAAGCGGTCGTCAAATTTTGGCTCGTCGCCGTGCCAAAGGCCGTAAACAACTTACTGCTTAATCGCAATGACCAGCACGGTATTCCCGCGCCACGTTAGACTTCTGACGGCAGGGGATTATCGAAGGGTATTCGACCAAGCAGACGCCAAAGCCCAATCGAAGCAAATCCTAATTCTTGCAAGACGCAATGAATTAGGGCCTGCCAGACTGGGCTTAGTTGTGGCGAAAAAACATGCCAAGCGAGCCGTTGATCGTAATGAGATCAAACGTATTGTGCGGGAGAGTTTTCGTCATCATCAGTTCGAGTTAGAAAACTTTGATTGTGTTGTACTGTCGCGAGCCGGTGCAAAAGATTTGGATAAAACCGAATTAAGACACATGGTGGACCAACTTTGGACACGGTTAAGGCAAAAACCAAATGGCAACCGTTCCAGACAAAAACCACGTAAGCAATAAATCTTCGGTTTTAACCCATTTTATTGCCTTACCGATCCGTTTTTACCGCATTGGTATCAGTCCTTTGTTACCAAGTCGTTGCCGACACCTCCCTACTTGTTCAGAATACGCCCTCGAAGCACTAGAAATGCATGGTCCTTTCCGTGGTCTGTGGCTAAGTATTAAGCGAATTGGTCGTTGTCATCCTTGGGGAACCCATGGATACGACCCAGTTCCCCATAAAGAATTATCTAATAAGAGCTAATTATCAATGGATGCAAGAAGAGCAATCATTCTGATCGGCATAGCCGTCATATCGTATATGCTGGTATTGCAGTGGAATGACGATTACGGCAAGCGCCCTGTTACACAAAATGTAATGACGTCCCAGTCTAATGTATCGTCATTACCAGACATTCCTGCTGAGCAGTCGGCAAATCAAGATATTCCTGATGTCAGCAACGATGAGCCTAAGTTAGAACAGGCAAACATGGCTGTATCAACGGACTTAATCGAAGTGCAAACGGATGTTTTAGACATTCGAATTAACCCTAACGGTGGCGATATTGTTTATGCCGCGTTAAAAGCATTCCCACAATCACTTGAAGACAAGAACATCCCATTTGTTTTGTTAGAGCAAAACAATATGCGTACCTTTGTGGCACAAAGTGGTTTAGTTGGCCAAGACGGTATTGATAAAGGAAGTCGCGCATTATTTTCAGCCGCGAATACTCAGTATCAAATGACGGATGGCGAAAATGAATTGGTAGTAACGTTATCGATTGTTAAAAATAATGTCGCGATTGATAAAGTCTTTAAGTTCAAACGCGGTGAATATTTAGTGGATGTGGGTTATGAAGTGAATAACCAGTCTGCGAATACTTGGAAAGCCAATTTTTATGCGCAGTTTAAGCGTGATAAAAGCGCTGATCCTTCTAGCATGGAATCAATGGGGATGGCCTCGTATTTAGGCGCGGCTGTGACGCGCCCATCTGAGAATTACTATAAAATTGATTTTGATGACATTGAAGAAACCCGTTTTAAAGAAACCATTCAAGGTGGTTGGGCCGCTTTCCTTCAGCATTATTTCTTAAGTGCTTGGGTGCCAAATGCTGAAACATCCCACACCTACAACACACGCAAAGCGGGTAACAATTACATTGTGGGTTACTATGATGAAGCACTAAGTGTTGCTGCTGGTGAGCAATCTTCAACCTTTACCAGTTTATACCTTGGCCCTAAAGACCAATACCGTTTAGCGGATATTTCACCATATTTAGATTTAACGGTGGATTTCGGCTGGTTATGGTGGGTGGCAAAACCATTGTTTTGGCTATTACAAGCGATTCATAGCGTTGTAGGTAATTGGGGCTGGGCAATTATTTTCTTAACTGTTTTGGTTAAACTAGCGTTCTTCCCATTATCAGCAACCAGCTATCGTTCAATGGCGAATATGCGCCGTGTTGCGCCTAAGCTCACAGCATTACGTGAACAGTACGGTGATGATCGTCAAAAGTTAAGCCAAGAAATGATGGGCTTGTATAAAAAAGAACGCATTAATCCACTTGGTGGGTGTTTGCCGATACTTGTGCAAATGCCGGTATTTATTGCACTTTACTGGGTGTTAATGGAATCGGTTGAATTGCGCCAAGCGCCGTTTATGTTCTGGTTACAAGATTTATCGATTAAAGATCCGTACTTTATTTTGCCATTGATCATGGGTGCGAGCATGTTTGTTCAAATGCAGCTTAACCCAACACCGCCTGACCCAATGCAAGCAAAAGTAATGAAGTTGATGCCTATCATCTTTACGGTGTTCTTCTTGTTCTTCCCAGCGGGTCTTGTACTTTACTGGGTAGTGAACAACTTGTTATCGATTGCGCAGCAGTATTACATTACTAAGCAAATCGAAAACGAAGCAAAGTAAAGTAAAAACGCTTAATGTTAGACGGGAGACGAGAGACACTGAATGTGTTTTTCGTCTCCCGTTTTTCGTTTTAATGAGAGCGTTCGTTGCCCCTTAAATTGTGCATTCTTTCTATTTACTTGCCTGTGCTAAAATAGCGCTTCCCGTCACCCTCTTTACGTTTATACATCAATTAAAGATTAAGAATTATGGAACTAGGTCAACTAAACACAGATACCATTGCCGCCATTGCAACCGCCCCTGGACGAGGTGGCGTCGGCATTGTGCGTGTGTCTGGGCCTAAAGCAAACGCCATTGCTGATCGCATGCTGGGTTTTGTGCCTAAAGCCCGTTACGCCCATTATTGTTCATTTAAAGATAAAACTGAGCAAACCCTAGATGAAGGGTTAGCTTTGTACTTTGAAGGCCCTCATTCGTTTACGGGTGAAGACGTGCTTGAGCTTCAAGGTCATGGTGGCCCTGTGGTGTTAGATTTCATTTTAAAGCGCGTGTGTGAGCTTGGCGCACGAACAGCTCGCCCTGGTGAGTTCAGTGAACGAGCGTTTTTAAATGACAAAATGGATCTAACACAAGCTGAGGCCATTGCGGATTTAATCGACTCCGCGTCTGAACAAGCGGCTCGTTGTGCCGTGCGCTCGCTGCAAGGCGCTTTCAGTAAGCGTGTTCATGCATTGGTTGAGAGTTTAATTGGCCTGCGCATTTATGTGGAAGCGGCCATTGATTTTCCTGAAGAAGAAATCGATTTTTTAAGTGATGGCAAAGTTGAAGGCGACTTAAAAGCCGTTATGACCAACCTTGCCAATGTGATGCAAGAAGCCAATCAAGGCACACTCTTACGTGAAGGCATGAATGTGGTGATTGCAGGACGCCCTAACGCAGGGAAGTCATCATTGCTTAACGCGCTTTCTGGCCGCGATACGGCCATCGTGACACACATCGCAGGCACTACCCGCGACGTACTGCGTGAACATATCCACATTGATGGTATGCCGCTGCATATTATCGATACGGCTGGATTGCGTGAAACCCCAGACGAAGTAGAAAGCATTGGTATTGAGCGCGCGTGGAACGAAATATCCCAAGCGGATCGTGTGTTATTAATGGTGGATGGCACTGAAACCACATCGACCGAGCCTCACGATATTTGGCCTGACTTTGTTGATCGATTACCGCATCCTGAGCGCATCACGGTTATTCGTAATAAAGCGGATTTAACCGGCGAAACGTCTGGATTTATGTCAAGCGAGGCCTCGACAGTTATCAGTATTTCAGCAAAAGATGGTGTCGGTATCCAAACCCTGCGCGAACATTTAAAAAGTGTTATGGGTTTTGATGCGGCCAGTGAAGGCGGTTTTATTGCGCGTCGCCGTCATATTGATGCGTTAAACCAAGCAAAAGAGTTTTTAGATAACGGCTTAGATCAATTACTTGGCGCAAGTGCTGGAGAGTTGTTAGCAGAAGACTTACGCATGGCGCAAAATGCACTCAATGAAATTACTGGCGAGTTCACCAGTGATGATTTACTGGGCAAGATCTTTGGTAGTTTTTGTATTGGTAA
>JAWUXY010000142.1:0-45444 GCA_034111105.1 Bermanella sp.
GGGTTCATCGGGACTCGCTGAATTAAATGGTAATGACCTGATTGTTTCACTTGGTGAGTGGGGGTTGAATTCGACGACCACCGCAAATACCAACACGCTCATTAATTATCAGGCCAGTACTCTGATGCATGAATTAGGGCATAATTTAGGGCTTTATCATGGCGGCACTAATGACAGTAATAATTATGAGCCGAATTACTTTAGCATTATGAATTACCTTTATCAGCTCAGTGGCTTATCAACTATTGGTTCGGATGAAGGTGACAGAATATATTATCGCTATGAAATTAATGACGCCAATTATACTTGTTACACTGGCTTGAGTAATCCTCCAAACTCATCAACATTTGTTATGGACTTCTCCCATGGTGACGGTATTGACTTAGACATAAGCTCACTAAATGAAACATTGGGTCTTGGTCAATCATCCACCGACAGTGTTGACTACAATTGCGATGGTGATAAAACAGATACATCCGCAGTCTTGCTAGGTGCGTTAGTTGAAGTAACTGGAACATCCACAGACCACGATGACTGGAGCAATATTAATTTAGATTTTCAACGTTATTTCAGTGGTGATAACTCTGGTGCAAAATTATCATCGGCTCGAGATGTCACTTTAGAAGCGGTATTGATGGTTGATAAAGTAGGTGATGATAGGTCACCAGTCGCTCAGGAGCACAGTCCTTCAGCTGCATTTTTTGAACGCCTACGTGAGCAAATGACAGCTCAATGATAATAAAAAATTTTATACCGTATTTAATATTGAGTGTACTAGTAGGCTGTCAAACTAATGCCGAGCAAGTGCAGATAAATGCTCGTATTGAGCAGCTGCTGTTTGATATCACTGGTCCAAGCTTTATTGGTACAGAGTCGATCAATATTAATAATAAGGTTGCTAACCTTGGTCCGGTTAGGGTTCAAGATTGGCCTTTAGATAAGTTTGAATGCAATAATTGTCAGGTAGAGTTGTCTCGAAAAAACCATCCGGATGGCCAAGACTTGTTGTTTAAGTTGGTGAGCCCTTCAGGTGTGACGACTTGGGTAGCAAGCTCTTATCAAAAATGGTTTAGATTTGATTACTGGAAGCTTGAGTTGTCGGGCAGCCAGTTTACATTATTGAATACACGCTCTAATCAGTTGAGTGAGTTTAATACCGATGTTGTCTCCCCATTTTCTATGGGTGTTGAGTCAAATTGTACTATTCTATGGGCCAATCGTCAGGCGCAAAAACAACCGTCTAAGCATATAGCGGATGACGTAGCGGATTACAAATCACAGCTTATCTGGCAGTGTCAAAACTAATCATTTCTTTTCTTGTTAGTCTTCTGGCTAATTTGCGTTGGGTGATAATATAGACGTAAATTTAATATGACTTTGCCTATCCTATCCCTCTATCAAATTAATCATTAGGCACTCATGCACATTAATAAAGATATGATTATCATTACCTCTTTAAGTATAAGTAATTTAGTTTTATATAGATTACTAATAAGCTGGTGAGCCGGATATCGATTTATATTTACGTAATTTAAATAAGCGCTTTTCCCCTTTACTTTAAATGCTCAAAAAATTCAGGTTGGGCGATATGGTATCCATGCTCTAAGGGATGAATGAAAAACGCCTCTATTGAGGCGTGTTTTGTTGGTAAGTCTGTTTAATAATAGTTATTTTTAGAACGGGCGTTGCTTAATTCGTGGTCGGCGAGTTAAACCTAAAAATAAAAATATTGCATACCAAAAGTTTAAGCTGCCGCCACTTGATTCTGTTTTTGTCGCCCCCTTGGTGTTTAGCTTCATTATTAAATCGAATGAAATATCGTTACTGGTATTAATATCAAGGTCGATATCAATACCTTGGCTATGTGTGATTTTTAAAGAGGATACGGAGCCATTCAATAAATCATGAGTATAACTAAATTCAGCTAGAGAATTTTTGGTTTTAGTTGCAGGTATATTGATTTCACTGTCATCATTTAAAGTGAGTGTGATCACTGGTAATTCATTAGCAAAACTTAGGTTGCTAATTGCAGTGATGTTACCTGTTAGTAATATAGGGTCAGACATTTTTTCCATTACTATTGTTTGTGATAGCACAGAATCGTCAAGCGTAATTTCAAGATTACTGTAATTGGTTAAGCTTGCAATTGCACTGTAGTCTGTGGCGTTTTCTGGTAACGTAATATTGACCTTTCCTTGGGTACTGCTGATATAGCTTGGTGCTAAGTTATAGGCATCAAGATCACGTGTGTTTAGTGTGGTTGCAACACCTTTTAAGTCAGTATTGTTGATATCTTTAAAGCTTAATACATGAGTACGCTTAGGTTCAATAGTAATGCCGGTTGAGTTGACAGTGTCGTATACACTATTGACAGAAACAGTAACCCGTGTGCTTGTATTAACATTTTCAGTTCCTAATACTAAGCTTGCGCTATAAAAGCTTGTTGCATCTCCGTCAGCTGATACAGAGGTAACAGAGTTATTGTTTTTAATGAATGTAAGCGCACTTTCACTGCTTATTAATGTGTAAATGGTATTGGGTGCACCACCTTCGATGTTTAGGGTCTGTATGCTTTGGTCGGATAATAGTTTACTTGCAGAGATGACTAAACGCGGATCACGACGTAACGTAAAGTCATAGGTTGTACCGGTATTGCTGTCGGTAAATGTTAATACATACTCCCCTGCAAATTGTCCGCTCGGTGGCATTTCGATGTTTAAATTATTGCCGCTTTTATTAAGGAGGCTATTTGCATTATTGCCTTTAAAAGTTAAGCCATAACTGTAATTTTTATTAACGTTGTCAATGTTAATACTGGTTGCGGTATCGCCAATATTGATTGAATCATTTGGATTTAACAAAATACTGTTCGTGCTGATTGATGGCTCAGCGTAGGTTGTAAACGTAAAGGTTTCTTCATCAGTAAGTCCACCGTCGCTAACCTGAACTGTCACGCTATAGGAACCTATTGCTGATTTTCTCAATGTTAGAGTAGAGCCGACTAATGATGTGACGTTATTAGGATCACTAATGACGCTATAGTTTAGAGGGTCGCCTTGGGAATCAAATGCAAAAAGATTGACAGTAAGGTTGGTGTTTTGAGGTGCTGATTGATTCCCAATACCTGAAAGCATCGGTGCTGATATTGTCGGCGGTGGGGATACTGACCAACCAATATCTTTTAATAAATATATAGCAAGCCCTAATGTGTATTGACCTTCTGTGTATTGTGGTTCCATTAATTCATTTGGTGATAGCGCAGTATTGAAATGACTAACACTCGAGCCGCCTTTAAATGGGTTGGGTGCGTACATTTGAATCCGGTCGTTTGTTCCAAATATCTCGTCATTGTTAACGTCGTTAAAACCAGCTGTTAATAGTCCCTGTGCTTTTGTGTTTGTATTTATACCTGTCCATAATAGGCCCGTTCCGCTCACAGCAGAGGCTGCACGTTCACGGTTTGTTAAGCCTCCTGCAATAGACCAGTCTGCATCACCCGCTAATGAGAATAAAAAATTAGAGAATATGTCATCTAAGCCAGAGCTTTTTTCGCCGGAGCTTGCATTCGTTAAACTTGCGAAGCCTAAGCCATGGGTGATTTCATGCAATAAGACGGTAGTAAAACCAATGAAGTTTTGACTCGGTGTGGCGAAGCCATAGTACCAACCATTACTGCCTTGTAGGCAGTTTGAGTTACCAATATTTGAGTTAAATTGAGCCGTTACATCACTCTCCGTTGTATCAGTATCAGAGCCCATAATTGAATTGAGTAGTGCTATTGGGTAGAACGTATTAGCGGTCACACCTGAGCGATCTGATGGATAAGCTAAATTGCTAGAGGCTCCTGCACTGCCCAATATAGCAGAGTTGGCATTGCACTTTAATGCAGAGAACCTAGCATCGACGATGATCGTTTCAGAAGACGCCACTTGATCAGTAAGAATTTCAGCGGCTTTGATAAACGATAGTTTACGCTGGGCACCCACAGTGGTGCCATTGTTTCCATCGATTGAATCGATTCGAGTACTAGCGTCAAACCCTGAGTTGAAATTTAATTGAATCGTTGATTGTGTGCCAGTTACAGAGCAACTGCCGTTTCCTTGAATGGTTGTTTTACTGCTTGATGAAGGGCAAGCAGCAGCAAATACCTGAGAGCTAAATAGAAGAGCAACGCTTAAAGTTGCCAGTAATTGAATCATCAGACATCCGCCATTAATAATAAAAAGTGTGGTATATCAACCACTTAAGTTAGTGGCCCTTATTATGGCTGATAATGACATAAATTAATGAGAAGTTCGTGCAATATCTTGTAATTAAATAACGGTTTTTTAAAGAAATATTCACTCAGTCATTATTCATGGCTGAGTGAGGTTGATGCAGCTAAACAAGCACTTATTTCTCGGCTTGTACATCCGCTTTAGGCACCACACTGTACTCACGGATTTCAATGCTGCCATCAGGCATCTCAACTGCTACAGGCATTTGAGTGAAGCGGCCGTTTGCAGGCAAAACGATGCTGCCATCAGCGCGTTCATACGTTTCCATTGGCCCTTCAAGTAGTAAACTATCCTTGGCCGCTTGTTGCATTTCTGGTGAGAGCTGATCAAAGTGAGGGTTGCCTGTTTTGCCTTCTGGCACTGAGGTTTGCTTGTTTAGATCGTTTGGTGAACTTGGTTCATGGGCGTGATTATGGGTGTTGGTTTTTAGGCCTGCATGACTTTCTGTTGGAGCTATTTGTTCACTTTTAAGTGATGCATCTTCACGTTCATTAATAAGTGTTGGAGTTTGTAGCAGGACGTAGCCTGCAATAATAGCGGCAAAGATGATTAAAAAAACGTACTTCATAACGAAAGACCTAGTGATTAAAATGTTCATTTAAGTTTAGACCGCTAAAAGCGACTATGTATTGCACTGTTAATTACCTAGGATTCTCTTTTTTGTCAAGCCGCTGGCAACAGCGGCTAACGGATCTTCTGGCCATGGGTGCTTAGCATAGCGCCCTCGGTTTTCTTTTCTGACCTCTGGGTATGCCTCTCGCCAAAAAAACGCTAAATCTTGTGTCATGGCTAATGGTCGTTGCGCAGGTGATAGCAAGTGCAAATTTAATGTGACCTTGCCTTGCGCCACTGTAGGTGATTGTGCGAGCCCAAAGCATTCTTGCAACTTTGCACGCACCACAGGGGGCTTTTCTGAATAGTCGATGCTCGCATGGCGACCAGTTGGTAATTCATAACTTTTAGGAAACCAATCATTTAGTTTTTGCTGGGTAGGCCAGTCTAGTCGGCTCAGTAATGCTTGGCTGTAATCTAATTTGTTTAATTCTGCCGTATGTAAAAAAGGCTCAAGCCAGTTGGATTTTTCGCTTATAAGATCAGGCTCGTCAAAACGTTTAAACTGCTCTGGATATGTTTCGTGGGCAAGTTGTAGCCGCTGTAACATCGCCTTGTGTTCGTCTTTAAACGGTAGGAACGACAACCCTTTTTCTGAAAACGTCTGTAAATAAAATGCATTTTTTTGTGATGCATCAGCCTTGCTAACGGACTCCTGCAATACTAGTTCGCCTAAGTTTTGTCGTTTTACTTGCTGTAGTTGTTGTTTTTCATTCATTTGTAATGAACAAGAAGAATGAAGTTGCTCAGAAAATAATTGCTCAATTTCATCAAGTGTCACACGGCTTGCCAAACGAATAATACTATTAGCATGCAGACCCTGTTGTTGTGATTGGGATATGTGAGCCACGGCTAAATAATCGGATGATGGCAGTGCATCCAAATGATGAAGCTGACAGCCTATGCCATTACGCAAACGATAGCCTTTACCACGCTTTTGCCCAATACGATCAGGGTAGGCCAGCATGAGTAAGAGACCACTATTCATGCTGTTCACTTTTTTAACTGTAATATTTAGCATTTTTGCAAATTTATTGGCCAGTTGAATAATGCGCTTGGCTTTTTTAAGGTTAACTTTAGCGTGTTCAAAGTAAGCAGGTAGAGCGCTTTGTTCAAATAACTGCAAGCGAATAGAGATATCAGAGTGTTGTTCGTCAAAAAATAAAGGGTCACCTTCGCTTAAAATAGCCGCTAGCAGGCATGCATCATAAGCCATGTTTAGCTCTTGGGCTTTAATGATCATATGACTCAAGCGTGGGTGTAAACCTAATACTGAAATTGTTTTGCCGTGGGGCGTCAGTGTTTCATTTTTAATGACATTTAGCTGGTCTAATAATTCGATGCTATTTGAGTAGCTTTGTTTATCCGGAGGTGTAAGAAACGTATAGTCTGTTAGCGTTAAACTCCCCCAAGCGGCCAATGTTACACTCAGCGGTGATAAGTCACTGCGTTCGATTGCGTGTGGGCTAAACGAGGGGCGACGTTTAAAATCTTCTTCGCTATATAGGCGGTAACATAATCCGGCTTGTACACGGCCAGCTCGGCCGGCACGTTGAATGGCGCTGGCTTGACTGGCGCTAATCGTAATTAACTCATCCATGCCCATACGCAAATTAAATTGATTGGTTCTTTCTAGCCCGCTGTCAATGACGATTGTGACTTTAGGTAAGGTTAAACTGGTTTTGGCAATGTCTGTGGCTAATATAATATTTTGCTGATCTGTATTGCTGAATATTTTATTTTGTTGCTCTGGGTTTAATTGGCCGTGTAATGGCTGGATCACGAGTGTTTGCTGTTTAATCGCATCAGCAAAGGTGTCAGATAATACTCGTAAACATTGTTGGATTTCTTTCACACCAGGTAAAAAAACTAAAATATCGCCATGTGAATAGTTGGGGTTTAAGCGGGCTAATTCAATGGCATGTTTAACTTGGCCTGATAACGTAGCATGCTGATTCGATTTACTGGGTAAATATTCAATCGCCACATCAAAGCTTTTACCTTCACTACTAATTATTTGGCTATTGAGTTGTGTTGCTAAGTCGTCAGTGTCTAGGGTGGCAGACATAATTACTAACTTTAAATCATCGCGTAAATATTCTTGGCATTGCAACGCCAGCGCCAGCCCTAAATCGGTATGTAGATTCCGCTCATGGAACTCATCAAATATTACAATGGCGCATTGGGGTATATCGTTCTCGTTAACAAGGCGCTGACTTAATATGGCTTCTGTCATAACAATTATGCGGTTGTTTGGGCCTAGGCGGGTGTTGTCACCAGTCATTAAACCAATTGTGTGCCCAATCTCTTCGTTAAGGCCTTGTGCTAAGCGTCTTGCAACTTGCTGTGCAGCAAGCCGTCTTGGCTCTAGTAACCATATTTGACCGTTATCTTGATCGAGTAATTCTAATAGTGCCAAAGGTAGGCCTGTCGATTTGCCCGCACCAGGAGGCGCCTGAACAATCAGGCGAGAGTGTTGATTAAGGTGTGATATCACCTGAGGCAAAATAGCGTGTATGGGTAAGTCAGTCATGGGCAGGCATTATGCTTAGTGAGCGCGGGAATACAAGTCCCTGCAAAACCTAAGCTCTTGTCTATACTTATCAAAGGAATGGCCAAATTTAGTAGAATGAAGGAAGTCCAATGAAGCTGTCGTTGCGATCATTACCGTTAAAAAACAAGCTGTTGGGGGCGATAATTACCGCCTTTTTGGTTTTGGTTGTTATTCTGAATGTTAACCTATCATTCAACCTTGACCAGATGAAAAACGAGCTGGTATCGCAAACCCGTGCGACATTAGAGGAAGAGTTGATTGGCCGCTTAAACAGCGAGGCTAATCAAATTGGTCATCAGGTGTCAGGTTATATTAATGGTGCGTTTAGGGTGCCACTCAGTCTTGCTAAGTCTTTGCAAATTTCCAGTGAAGATGCTGAATATCGTTTAACCCGCGAACAAGTTAACAGTTTGGCTGCGTCTACGCTTCGCGCACACAACGATGTGAGCTCGATTTATGCTCAGTTTGAAACGAATGGTTTTGATGCTCGTGATGAAGAATTTTTAGAGAGTGAATTAATTCACACCGTTGCTAATTCTGGCGCATTAGAGGTGTACTGGATTCGAACGCCTGATGGCAATGTGGAGCAATCGAGAGTTGAAAACTCGGTTGATAAATACAACACCTCTGTGGGCGAGTTTGGTATCCGTGAATCAGAATGGTTTTTGTGTTCAAAAGATTCAAAAAAGCCCTGCGCTATGGACCCATATCTTTATGAAATCAGCGAGGGTTATACCGAATTAATGACGAGCTTGGTGGTGCCTGTTGTTGTCAATAATCAGTTTAAAGGCGTGGTGGGTACAGATGTTAATTTGCCTATTTTTCAAAAAATAATTGATCAAAGATCAAAAGCCCTTTATGGCGGTCAGAGTAGTATTACACTGCTCAGTGACCGAGGATTGGTTGCGGCATCAAGTAAATACAAAGACAAGCTTACTCGACCGCTGTCTGAGTCTCGTGACACATTTGACGGTAAATTGCATGAGCTACACAAGCAAGAAAACAAAACATGGTTGCATGATAAAACGTACTTTGTAGCGGCGCATATTCCGATCAACGCATCCGGTAATGTGTGGTCAATTCTAATTGAATTACCTGAAGAAGTGGTTTTAGCCAATACAAACCAATTGATTCAAACCATTGACAGCAATGTATTAGAAATTATCAGTAGCGCTGTGATTATTGCCCTAGTTGTGACGCTTATAGTGATTGCGATTGTTGTACTGATTATTAATTCAATTGTGCGCCCAATAAAAGAACTTGATCGTATGGTGCAAAATCTAGCCAGTGCCGATGGTGATTTAACCCAAGATATCCGTTTGAATACCCATGCTGAATTAATCTCATTAAGCAACGGTTTTAATAAGTTTATTGTGAAATTACGAGACATGGTTCAGCAGCTTAAATTAGTTGGCGATGCAGCTAAGCAAACGGCCACAAAGGGTAAACAAATTAATCAGAAAAGCTTGGAAGCAACGAACGATCAACAGCGTGAAATTGACAGCGTTGTGACCGCCACAAATGAAATGTCCGCAACCGCTTCTGAGGTCTCGCAAGTCGCAATTGAAGTGGCGAATAGCGCGAAAAACGCACGTGAAACAGTGCTGCAATCACAAAAATCGTTATCAGGCTCGGTCAATACGGTGCAAGAGCTAACCAATGATATGCAACAAGCCAGCAGCTCTATTTCAGAGGTGGCGTCTCGTACTGAGGATATCAATCGAATCATTGATGTTATTCGCGCCATTGCAGAACAAACAAACTTGCTTGCATTAAATGCAGCGATAGAAGCCGCACGAGCGGGTGAGCAGGGCCGAGGCTTTGCTGTTGTGGCCGATGAGGTGCGCAGTTTGGCATCGAAAACACAAACCAGCACAGAAGAGATCAACCAGATGATTCAAAGTCTGCAAGGCGGGGTTAAGCAGGCTGTAACAGTGATTGAATCAGGTACCTCTAAAGCCAAAGGTGCCATGGAAGAAACCCAGACATCCTATGATTCTTTGGCATCTGTGGTGGGGGATATCAGCGATATTGCTGATCACATTACACAGGTGGCCACCGCCGCTGAAGAGCAAAGCTCTGTGAGTGAAGAGATCAGTCGAAACCTTACTATCATTGGTGATGCAGCGCAGGCCCTTGCCAGCCTGGCAGGTGAGAGTAATCAATCAAGTGGT
Source organism: Bermanella sp. (assembly GCA_034111105.1). Classification (GTDB taxonomy): domain Bacteria; phylum Pseudomonadota; class Gammaproteobacteria; order Pseudomonadales; family Oceanobacteraceae; genus Bermanella. Next base: position 9,618 of record JAWUXY010000142.1, read on the forward strand.
GATCTTGAGAAAGGGATGGCCACACTGGATCATCATTTGGCGTCGCTTAAAACATAACGAGTATTGTAGCGGTGATGGCGCAGGGGTATTATGAGGCAGAGGTGAATTATGACTCCTGATGCCAATAGTAAAAAAGTAGTCTCGCTTGACTCAGTACGTGAAGCAAAAGAGCTTGACCGCAAAGAAGAGAAAGTCGCAGCCATGGCGCAGCGGTTTGAAATGGCACTGCCCACCAAGGCGACGCCCATAAAAGACTATTTAAAGAAAAAGCGAAACGCCAAGAACAAAAAACGTTAATACCCATCAATTTTAAAAAGGTCAGCTATGCTGGCTTTTTTATTGTCTGAGAGTGATTAAATCTTGCTGCGTATCAACATCAAAAATAATACCGTTATCATCTGATGGTGCGGATATTATCGGTAAAGTAGTTAGTAAAGCCTGAGCACCGTTGTCGCCTTTAAGTTGTAATAAAGCGTGTTTTTGCGAGGCCGGAAAAATCACCGGATGCCCCGCTTGTTTCTGTTTGTCTTTTTGATAGATAAGACGAGTAATACTGTTTGAGTGGGATAAAAAGAGTCGAGTAACCGTGCGATAACTTTGAGGTTGTATAAACGGCATATCCGCAAGGCACACCATTATGGCATTGTCAGGTTTTGCCGCCTTTACACCAATTTTGATTGATGCGCTGAGCCCAGCTTGGTAATCAGGATTATCGATTGTTTTAATATCATGGCTATTGAACAGTGATTTTAATAGGTGATCGTCAGGGCGCACAACACTCAACACTTCATCGACATAAGGCTGTACATTGAGCGCGCTAATTAACCCCATGGCTTTTGATGTGATATGACCATGCTCATTCGTGTATTTAATTTCATGGCGTAACTTATTACCCCCAAAGCGTGAGCCATTACCTGCCGCTAATACGAGGGCAGTAATGCTGGGCTTTAAACTTGGCATGCGTGCTGACTTAAACTTTGCGTGGAGGGTGATAAAGGGACGCCGTTTTTGATAGCAGTGACTTCTGCCAAAATCGATAACGCAATTTCAGCCGGTGTTTTGCTGCCAATATAAATTCCCACCGGGCCATGTAATCGGTCTACTTGTGTTTGAGTGAAGCCAAAATGCGTTTTTAAACGCTCACGCCGGTCATGGTTGTTTTGTTGCGAGCCTAGTGCGCCCACATAAAACGCATGGCTGTTAAGTGCGGTTAACAATGCCATGTCGTCGACTTTGGGGTCGTGCGCCACAGCCACAATAGCGGTGCGTTCATCAATATTTAAGTCGTTGATGATGTCGTCTGGAAACCCCTCAAGTAATGGAAATTGAGTCAGAGGCCAGTTTTTTCGATATTCAGGTCGTGGGTCGCTCACCAATACTTCATACCCTAAACCTTGTGCCATTTGAGCAAGAAACTGTCCGGTTTCACCGGCACCAATGATTAACAAACGCCAAGTGGGCCCAAAGATATTGCCCCATGTATTGCCTTGCAGTTCAATGGTGTGATTTTTTTGCCAAGGTGTTTGTTGCGTGTTTGAGTTGTTTAATTCAACGCGGCGATAAATTGCGTTGCGTGCGTCAATATTATTGATGAGCTGTTGAACGTCATCAATATTGTTAAGCGGTTCGATGATCAGCTGCAATACACCGCCACAAGGCAAGCCAAAATGATGGCGTTGTTCAGCGGTTTCACCATACATAATAAGCTGTGGTTTTTCGCACGGTTGTTGAGTCAGGCGAGTAATTAAATCTTCTTCAATGCAGCCACCACTTACGCTGCCATAAAACTGGCCGTGTGAAGTGACCGCCAATAATGACCCAACAGGGCGAGGGCTTGTTCCCCACGTTTTAGCAACCGAAACCAAGGTCACTCGCTGACCTTGGTTTAATGCGTGCAGGCACCCGTTTAAAACATCTCGTTGTGAGCCTTGCATATAGCACTCCTAAGCCAGTTTTAACGGCAAGCTGCGCAAGCGTTTTCCGGTGGCTGCAAATACACCGTTAGCAACCGCTGCAGCAATGGGAGGTAAGCCCGGTTCACCTACGCCTGTAGGCGCTTCATTACTATCAACAACGATTACACTAAACTCTGGTGATTCGTTCATGCGCAGCATTGGGTAATTATGAAAGTTGGTTTGTTCAACGACGCCGTCTTTTAAGGTGATTTCACCATGCAGTGCAGCGGTTAAACCAAATATAATACCACCTTCCATTTGCGCTTTGATTACGTCGGGGTTAACTGCCGTACCGCAATCGACCACACAGGTCACTTTGTGCACGCTAATCTGATTGTCTTTGACGGAGATCTCCGCAACTTCAGCCACGAATGAGCCAAATGATGAATGGGTGGCCACGCCGTGAAAACGGCCCTTGGCAAGGGGCTTTCCCCAGCCTGATTCTTCGGCGGCCAATTTTAAAACATGAGCAAGGCGTGGATTATGTTTTAAATGCTTTAATCGATAGGTCACCGCATCTTGTTTTTGATCCGCGGCCACTTCGTCCATCATGGATTCTTTAAAAAACCCGCTATAGCTGTGGCCAACACTGCGCCAAAAACCCAAGGGTAAACCAGGGTCAATTGTAATGTGGTCAACGTGTTTATTTGGGCTGTCGTAATCTTCAAACAAACCTTCGATGCTTGATGGGTCTACAACCCAGCCATCGAACAACCCATAGCCGCGTTTACTTAGCCAATCGACCATGGCATTGGGCATAAATCCGGGTGCCATAGCATCAACGGCTTCATCCATCATGTAAGGCATAACATTGGGGCCGACGCGCTTTACATGCCAGCTTTTTATGGTGCCGTCTGCGTTTAGACCAATATTAAATTTTGCTAAAGAGGCCGGACGATATAAATCGTGTTGGGTATCATCTTCTCGGCTCCACGTTAACTGCACAGGCAGTTTTGTCGCCTTTGCGATGGCTGTTGTTTCAGCGACAAAATCAGATGCGCTGCGCCGACCAAAACCACCCCCTAAAAAGGTACTGTGAACAGTGACATCATCTTTAGATACATCAGCAAACAGCGCCGCAATGTTATTGGCCATGCCGGGGCTTTGGCTGCCGACCCAAACATCGACTTTACTGTTTTCAATTTTTACCGTGCAATTCATGGGTTCCATGGTGGCGTGTGCTAAATAAGGGGCCCAATATTGTGCGCTGATAACTTTTTTAGCGTTGCTGATGGCGTTAGCATCGCCTTCAGTGTGGCCGTTGTCGCCATCTTGTTTTAATGCATTTTCAAATAACCCCATGCCATTATTTGAATCTAAAGAGTGAGTTGAAAATGCGCTGAGTGTTTCTGGTAATTCCCACTGTACATCCACGTTGGCCAGCGCGTTTTTGGCTTGGTAGTAATGATCAGCGACAACGGCGACACCATTATGAATAGCAACGATGGCTTTGACACCTGCCATGTTTTTTGCGCTGCTGTCATCAAATGATTTTACTGTGCCGCCGTAAACAGGGCAGTGTTTAATCGCCGCTTTTTTTAACCCGTCGAAATCTACATCTAAACCAAACTGTGCCGTGCCAGTACTTTTTGCTGCGGCATCTAAACGCTGATTATATTGACCAATGTATTTGAAATCACTTGCGGGTTTTAGAGGGGTATTTTCTGGGAAATCAAGCGTACTGGCTACGTCAACAAATTCACCATAGGCAAAGGTTTTGCCTTGAATAAAAATTTGGCCATCTTGAGTTTGAATGGTATCCAGCGGTTTATTTAATTGTTTAGCCGCGGCTTGCCTAATAACAAGGCGAGTATTGGCAGCGAGCTGGCGGATAGGTAAAAAATGTCCTTTTATACTGGTACTGCCGCCTGTGACTTGCACACCCATTTCAGGGTTAACATAATCATCATTTTGGCCAGTTTGATGCACAGTGATGTTAGCTGGTGATATATCTAAGTCTTCAGCCAGTAGTGTGGTGAGGCCTGTGTATACGCCTTGTCCCATTTCACTGCGTGGTAAATAAAAGTGTACGGTGTTATTCGGTGTTATTTGTAAAATAGCATTTGGCGTTAAGGTTTGTTGAGTTGCGGCACTTGTGCTGTTTGATAAACCCAACAGTGGAATGCCCACAATTAAACCGCCACCCGCGAGTGTTGTGTGTTTTAAAAAATCACGACGCGATGTATTAATGGTTGTGCTCATAATGAAGCCTCCTTCGCAGATATCACGGGTTCAAAATGCTGCACTGTTTGTAATTTTCCTTGGCCAGACTGTATGTTTTTTGCGGCTTGTTTGATGGCCGCTTTAATTCGAGGGTAGGTGCCACAGCGACAAATGTTACCACTCATGGCGTTATCAATATCTTTATCGGACGGGCTAGGGTTATTGGTTAATAGGGCGGTGGCACTGATAATTTGACCGCTTTGGCAATAGCCGCATTGTGGTACGCTGTGATCGATCCAAGCTTGTTGCACTGCAGAGGTGAACGCTTGATTACCAAGCCCTTCGATAGTGGTGACGCGTTTATTTGCAACCGCAGCCACAGGCAAAATGCAGGTGCGCGTGGACTGACCATCAACCAGCATGCTGCAGGCACCACATAAACCCATGCCGCAACCAAATTTACTGCCCTTGAGCTTGAGATGGTCCCGAATAACCCACAACAAGGGCGTGTCCGTTGGAATGTCGACTTCTATAGGTTGGCCATTTAAGGTAAAGCGCAGCATGCTTCTCTCCAAGCGGTAGCGTCGTTTTTGTTTAGGGTTAGAGTATAGACTCTAAAAATGGATTTCAATACCGCTTTGCATAATTACAGTGTGTTGTCTGGGGTTTGGAATGGGTTTTGTTTATAATGGACGGGTTATTTAGCCCGTTCCATTTTCTTGAGTTTCAATTATGAAAAAGCTATTAGTACTGACCACTGGCGGCACCCTTGATAAAGTCTATTTTGATGCCCTTAGTGAGTTTCAAGTAGGCGCTCCTGTTGCGGGTGATATTTTAGAGCGCATGAATGTAGCACTGGATGTGGAGTTGGTTGAAGTCTGTCGCAAAGACAGTTTAGAGCTTACCGATGAAGACCGTGAAAATCTTAAAACAATCATTGAGTCGTCAACTGCCGATCGGATATTAATCACCCATGGCACGGATACCATGGTAAACAGCGCTAACACAATCGGCGAGCAAGTTGGTAAAGTGATTGTATTTACCGGTGCCATGCAGCCGGCGGCGTTTACGAATACTGACGCGATTTTCAATATTGGCACCGCAGTCGGTGCATTAATGTCACCCAATACACCAGATGGTTGTTACCTTGCTATGAGTGGTCAAGTGTATGCGGCTGATGAAGTAAAAAAGAACTACGACAGTAAGCGTTTTGAAGGCACTAAATAATAACGTGTGATAAATGCTGAATAATAAAAAGCCCGCTTAAGAATGTGATGACTTAAGCGGGCTTTTTTGTGTTTACTTGTTTTGTTTAGTGGGGTTTAGCCTTGAGTCACGAATTGCCCTTCTGGGCTTTTAGCAAAACGATTGGCTCTTAAAATACTACCAAAGTCATTGAAGCGAACCCCGTTTTCTTTCATGACAGGGTAAACCTTATGTGCCACCATTTGGCGTAAATAAAATGGTTGGCTTACGACAAAATGATGCATGGCATGGGTTGCGCCAAAGTTAAAACAAAATAATTGAGCAGGTAATAAGCTCCAGTGATTCATCACTTGGCATTGTTTAATGAGAGAATCCACATCGCCATAATAGTGCAAGGCTGCCGTCATATTATGTAAACAAAACGCGCGCAATAAATTAGGCAAGATCCAAACGACCATTACAATAGACAGAATATCCATGGCGTTTAAAAATTGTACTGAATAGCTCAGGCCCAAGGCGGTATTAAGGTTTAAAAAATCATAAAGCATAAAGGCTAAAAAGCCATATAAGCCGATGACATACAAATGGCCTAATGGAGCGCCTTTAAAAGCAAAGCTTAAGTAATGGTAGCCCTTCATATCACGCAGCTCTTTGATGCGTAATGTGATAGATAAAAAACCGTCGAGTGAAATAATGATGCGCTTTAATCCGAATGCCATGCCATTACCTAATACACGCTCTTCAATATCATCTTGCGTGCCTGATACTTTGTGATGACTAAAATGCAGGTTGCGGCGGAACCAAGGGTTAACCGTGTTAGGGCGCATTAACCAGACAATGGCCATCATCGTATTTTGTACGGCTAATTTTTTACGGAAATATAAGCGATGAATCAGATCGTGTTCGAGCTCATGGCTGACGGATGCAAAGAACGCCGATATCACGACGCATGCCCAAGCAGGAATCAAACCCGCGATGTAGGCATAGCCAGATAATACCATGCCGACCAAAGCGACCAAGCAAATGGTTAAACCAATGGCATTTTGGTGTAGAACAATAGGGTACTGCTGTTTGAGTTCGGCATCGGCTTGGCGAATGGCCTGCTGAATATTTTTAATCGCCGTTGCATTTTGGTTCTTTGGGCTGTTCATGACATCACATTATTTTTTATTGTTATTTATGGTTACAAATATTAACAATCTGATGGGCAGGTGTCTTTCATTATTAGTGGTACAAATCTACTTCTTTAATCTCAATTGCTTGATTGTCTTACAGTCTGCGTATTGGTAGGTAAGGGGATTTGATGGTGCCATGACGAGGCCTATTGATATGATCAAAAACGCATCAAATATAAAGATATGGTTCTTGGTTTTATTTCAATTTCTTACGAATTCGACTGAGTGCTATCGGTGTAATACCAATATGAGAAGCAATCATTTTAAGCGGTAATTTATCCCGCAGCTGACAATTCTCTGCTAAAAAGTTTAAATATCGCTGTTCGGCTGTTTGCTGAACAAAAGCATACTCCCGTTCTTCTTTCTTAATAAATAAGTTTTCTAATAGCGAATTGTAAGCCATTAAAAAACCTGGTTTGTCTTTCATTGTTTCAAATAAAACGTGCCAATCAAATTCAAGGCATAGCACATCATCTAAGGCTTCAATACTAAATAGTGACTTTGTTTGTTGGCTCATTGCCCGAGTTGAGCCTGCAATTCCTGGGGAACTGGCGAATGACTGTGTGAATTCTTTACCATCCTCTGACAAACTCAAATAACGAACATAGCCTTTCATTAAAAAGTAGATGTTTGGTGCAAGCTGGCCTTGGTTAATAATAAACTGCCCCGCCTTATAATGTCTGAGCTCACCCTTGAGGCCAAATTTAGAAAAGTCATCTGCGTCTATAGTGATATTATTGCCACTAAAGTAGGCGATAAAGTCTTGAAGTTGGTTTTGTATGTTCACGATATTATTTTCTGCTCTTTAGAGATTAGATAAAGTGCTATAAGGGTGATGAATATACCAGATACGCTATCCATTAGTTGCGATATCGCTGCCCAGCCTTGTGGAATGACAACCAGTATCGGTATTAAATAAGTAAAGGCCAGTAAGTGATTGGGTCCAACTTTTTTTATCAAATATTGTTGCAAAAAGAAAGTGGCTATTGTTGTGAATACGGTTAAATAAATAAGTGTTTCCCAAAATTTACTTGAATGCCAAGCGCTTTCATTAATTTCCCCAAAACATATTATTAAGGGTACTAACATTAAACTGCCTAAAAGCATAATGTAAAAAGATCCTTGTATTGGCGGAACATCAGATCCCCATTTTTTAATTAATACCACATGAATGGATAAGCTCAGGCAGGCTAATAAAAAAATCCCATCACCTATATGCCATGTAAATATATTAGCATCGTTTCTATTAACGGTTAGTAATACCAAAACTGCACCGACTGTCCCTAATACAAAACCGGATAACTTGGTTTTTGATGTTTTTAGGTTTAGATAGAAATACGTGAGGAGAATGCTCAGTAATGGTACTAATGTGTAAATCACAGAGGTGCGTATTGCGGTGGTGGTCTTTAACGCTTCAAATAACCCAACAAAAAATAGCACTAAAAATAAGCTAATAAAACTGTAGTGTAAATAGACTATTTTATTTATCTTAAATTGAGCGCTGTTTTTTTGATTATGAATGAGGATAATAGGAGTCATTATAATGCTAGCCAATACGAACCGTAACCCTGTGCTTGTAATCGAATTTGCATAAGGTATTAAATCCTCTGAAATCACAAAAGAAGAGGCCATGAGGCTAACCCAAAGTAGTAATAGAGAATTATTGAAAAGTAATGTATTTGAGCGTAAAAAAGTCATTTTCATATCAATCTAAGTGAGATCTTTTGAAATGAACTTTGAAAATAAAAACTCTGCAATGGCAAAATCTAAATTCAGCTCGAAATCACTCATAATAATTTGATGTAAATGCTTGGCGCTCGTTATAATAGTGGAGATAGTTTCATTATTACTGATACGGAAAAACTCATTATTCCTAAGCGACAAAGTATCATTATAAAATTTACGACAAACAACCATATTATTCACAAACGCAGCATCGGGGCTTTTATGTGAGTAAAAATGGGCTGGTAAGCATTCCGCTTCGCTATAGTCATATAAATTAAATGTGTAAAGGGTAAAGAAGGTGTTATCTTTCAATACTTGATAGCAATAATCACCTTTATTATTTTTGACGATTCGATAAATCGCATCCCCTTGGTCTTGTTCTAATTCAAGTTCTAGCTTAACAGGAAGACGAGCGCCAAAGTGACCAAATCCCGCATCAATAATATAATCATCTCCGGCTAAATTGAGGAGTGTTATGCGGTGGGTTCTTGCTACATCGATATCCCGATTATAAACCACCTTAGCCATTAAAAGCTTCACGTCGAAATTAAGCTCTGATAGTACATTGAATACGAGTTTGTTGTGTTCAAAGCAATAGCCACCACGTTTTTTTTCTACAATTTTTTCAAATATATCTTCTATTTCTAAAGAGATATGTTGACCCAAAACAACGGCCAAACTATTAAAACTATAACGAGCAATATGTTTACTTTGTAATTCATGTAGGAACTTAATATCTGTTGAAAATGTTAAGTCTAAATCGGTTAAATACGCATTGGTTATGGCTTGAAGTGATAGGTTAGTCGTCATTCTTATTTACCAATAATTGTTTTATGTTGCTTACTATAGCCGAACAGTTTCCTGCTGTAATAAACCTAGGTTTATTCCGACGAATAAATTATTTATACAAAATAAACATGGGTTAATTCTTTGAGTTGCCCCGTGGTATAAACTTTAACCCTGATACATTAAATTGATACATAGGATAAAGAATATGCGTATTACTGTATTTGGTGCTGCTGGTAGCGCCGGTAGTCGAATAGTGGCTGAGGCCCTATCTAGAGGACATAAGGTGACAGCAGTGGTAAGAAATAAATCACGCTTTGAACAGTTACCAGGCGAAGCTGAAAAACGACAAGGCGATGCCAGTCAAATAGAAGATATTATTGCGCTAAGTAAAGACCAAGATTTAATCATTAGTGCTACCCGTCCGCCCGAAGGGCAAGAAAAAGAACTCATAACGATTAGCCAAGCCCTATTGGCTGGGTTAGCTCAAAGTAAGGTTCGTTTGATTGCGTTAGGAGGGGCTGGAAGCCTAAATGTTGCAGATAAACATAACACGCTAGTGGTCGATGATACTCGCTATGTTTTACCTGCTTGGCGTGAAATTGCACTGGCTTGCGTAGAGCAATATGACGTTTATAAAGCGGATACGCAAACCCATTGGACGTATTTAAGCCCGCCAGCCACTTTGTTGCCAGGTGAAAGAACAGGCAAATTTCGCTTAGGAAAAGACGAATTACTTGTTGATCAGCAAGGGCAGTCACAAGTGTCGATTGAAGATCTTGCTGTCGCACTGATCAATGAAGCCGAAGAAAATAATTTTCCTCAACAGCGCTTTACTCTTGCTTATTAAAAACGAATTAAACATTGGAGACATAACATGAAAACATTTATAACCTTAATATCCATTATCGTAACGTTGCTGATAACAAACATGAGTTATGCCGCAACTCACACAAATAACAAAGAAAGAATATTAATTGTTTTGACCAGTCACACCGAATTAGGCGACACAGGTAAAAAAACAGGGTTTTGGTTGCCTGAATTAACCCATCCCTATTATGAATTTATTCAAGCAGGTTATACCGTCGATATCGCTAGCATAGAGGGCGGTATGGCCCCATTAGATAGCAAAGCTTTCGAAGAAGATGATGAATATCATCAGGTTTTCTTAAATGACGCTAAGCTCATGGCAAAAGTTATGCGAAGTATCCCAATGGCAGACGTAAACCCAGATGATTATGCCGCTGTATTATATTCAGGCGGTTCAGGCCCAATGTGGGACTTTCCTGATAATCAAGATATTAACCGTATTACAGCTTCGATCTACGAAAACAACGGTATTGTATCCGCTGTATGTCATGGTAATGCTGCACTGATCAACGTCACTCTTTCTAATGGCCGTTTATTAATTGCTAATAAACGTCTTGCTGCGTTCACCAATGAAGAAGAAATGTCCCTAGGTACAACAGAGGTTGTGCCCTTTTTATTGCAGGATAAGCTTGTAGAGCAAGGGGCTATTCACGTGAGTGGAAAAGCATGGCAGGAGAATGTAATAGTCGAAGGGCGCTTAATTACGGGGCAAAATCCTGCGTCAGCAAAGAAAGTGGCACAGAGTGTTATCAAGCAACTACAGCGCTAGCCATAATATAAGCCCTCTTAAATATAAGAGGGCTATTTTAGTCAATCTACCTCGCTTAAAAATATGGTTATATCAAACGCCTCTTTTAGATGCTATTCGTCTTATACAATGAGGTGCTTATCCTAAAGTAAAGCCTCTTCAAGTCGATAAGCTGGGTATCACTTATTTAACAAAGCCAAGGCTGGCTACCTAGAGGTGTGCCATGTTGTCGTTTAACTCAGCGTTATTTAACAAGTCTAATTTATACTCACAACCTGTTCAGCCTCGTGTTATGGCTGAAGAAAACCTAGATCAAGATAAATTTGCGCACCAGCGATTGGGCCAAGCGTTAAAAGATAATCTAGGGGTTGATTTACCGCCTGAAAAATCCGTTAACGAAACCAAAAGCCTGTTTGATGTAGACGCGGTGATTAACACCGTCATGGAGCACATTGGTAAACGTATTGACCAAGCACGTGCTAATGGTGCAAGCGATGACGACCTACAGTCGATGTTTAATGCGGCGCGTAGCGGTGTTGAAACAGGTTTTACCCAAGCCCGTGAACAAATTGATGCACTAAATAAGCTGAATGAACCTTTGGCTGAAAGAATTAACTCAGCAGAGCAGGGCATTAATGACGGCATTGATAAGCTCGAAGAGAGTGCTTTTAACCCTCAAGCAGAAATTATAAAAGCAAATACGGTTGAGTATGCGAAAACGTATGAGCGCACCAGTAATAGCTTTGAATTTGAGCTAACCACACAAGAAGGGGATGTGGTTAAAATTCAAGCCATGAGCAATTATGAATCTTATCAAGAAGCACTAAAAGCTAAGGGTAATGGCAGTGAGCTATACGCCAGTTATAGTGAGCAAAACAATAGCTCAGGTTTTAACCTTTTAGTTGAGGGTGATTTAAACGATGAAGAGATGGCTGCCATTGAATCATTAATGTCACAAGTGAATGATCTAGCCAATGAGTTTTATACGGGTGATTTAGGCACAGCGTTTGATATGGCGATGAACCTAACCAGTGATGCGGATCAAATTGCCGAGTTCAGTTTAGATTTAAAGCAAACTCAATTAAATTCTTATGAGTATGGAGCAATGAAAGGCGATGCTCTTGGTAATGCTGGTAAAGGTTATGAAACCGCTAAATTACCAAGTGGCTTGGCTGACCCACTAGCGAATTTTGCACAGGGCGTAAAAGAGGCTTATGAAGAGGCCAATCAATTTGCAAACTCGCGCAGTTTACTAGAAAACTTATTTGACCAAATGGATCAAACAACTCAAATGCTGGGTAAAAGCCAACTACCTGATCTATTGAAACCTATGCTGGATGCGTTAAGCGCATAATTCGCTAGGTAACCGCTTTATGACGGGAAGTACACTTCGCTGTGCTTTCCGTTTTTTTATGGCATTTTTTATTGTTTCATACCGTGGTATTCTGCGCTCATCGCAAAGCATTAGGACTCATTGTGCAGTTAGCGTTATTAGGCACCACGGGTTGCCATTTGTGTGACATAGCAGAGCGCATGGTACGTCGAATTGCCCCAGCATTGGGGTTCAGCTTGGTTTATGTTGATATTGCTGATGATGACATATTGGTCGATCAATACGGCATGCAGATTCCAATATTAAGAACACAAAATGGTCATGAACTCGGTTGGCCATTTACAGAAGACGAATTGATTCACTGGCTAGAAGCGCTAAACGTTTAGCAGTGAAATCAACTACAATAAATAAAAGTAATTAAGGAGCGGTAACGTGTTTCAACGTTTAACTTTAGTAATGTGTGTATTGGCGTTAAGCGCCTGTAGTGGAGTCTCTCGTACAGCGGATGAGCAAGCGATTAGCTATGCATTGGTTGAAGATGTCACCGTACGTAAGTTGACGGATCAATGTAGTGATTTAAGTGTCACGGCAAAACAGGCCGCATGGCGCGGTTATCGCAGCTGGTGGAAGCGTAATGGCAGCTTAGTAGAAGCGGCTGACTATGGTTTAACCTATAACCTTGTGACTTTGACGGATACTCGCCAAGAAACCGGTGCTCGCTATGCCATGGGCTTAACGTTTGACATCGTTGCCGAAGCTGAGCAGCGTGTGACTGAACTACTAAAAAGCGGTGATAAAACGGCCACTTGTTTAGATGTTATGGCTGAATATCGTGATGGTTCAATGGATCTACGTGAAGATTCAAAAATGTACCCGTTATTGGTTAAATTGCAGCAAAAACGCGATGCTCAAGGTGAAGACTTTTACCTTAAGATGAGTCAGATGGAAGGTAAATCAAACAAGAAATTTTCTCGCAGTGCCTACGCAGTTGAGCGTATGGCTAAGCGCGAAGGTTGTGTTAATCCAAAAGTCCGTACACTTAAGTCCGATGGTCCTAATGAAGTGTTAGAAGCCAGTTGTGCCGATGACTCTTACTTCTTGGTACGCTGTGAGTGGCGTAACTGTAAAATTCAAAATTAATTTAGTGGATTACTGGAACGATTTATTCCAGCTTAACGGCTAAGCAAATATTGAGACTCAACACTGAAACCGATAGGGTAAGCCTTATCGGTTTTTTTGTATTTAAAGGGTTAATGATGAAGTTTAAAAAATTAGGTAATACCAATATTGATGTGAGCTTAATTAGCTTAGGCACCATGACATGGGGCGAGCAGAATACAGAGCAAGAAGCCCATGAACAGCTCGATTACGCCCTCACGCAGGGCATTAACTTCATAGATACGGCAGAGATGTACCCTGTGCCACCTAAGCCAGAAACCCAAGGCTTAACGGAGCAGTATATTGGTACTTGGCTGGCTAAACGCGGACAGCGCGATGATGTTGTTTTAGCCACCAAAGTAGCAGGCCCAGGTAATGGCTTGACCTATCTTAGAGATGGTCCGCGTTTAACAAAAGCGCATATACACCAAGCAATCGAAACAAGCTTACAACGTTTGCAGACTGACTATGTTGATTTGTACCAATTGCACTGGCCGGATCGCAACACAAATTTCTTTGGCCAGCTTGGGTATCAAGCCAAGAGTGAAGAAGAAATAACGCCGTTGTTTGACACTATTAGCGCCATTAATGAGCTAGTTCAGCAAGGTAAGATTCGTCATTGGGGCTTTAGCAATGAAACGCCTTGGGGTGTGATGAAAGCATTAAGCATTTGTGAAGAGCACGGTTTTACTAAACCAGTGTCGATACAAAACCCATACAACTTATTGAATCGTACCTACGAAGTGGGCTTGGCTGAAGTGAGTCACCGCGAAAACATAGGCTTGCTGGCGTATAGCCCGATGGCATTTGGTGCGTTAAGCGGTAAATATTTAGGGGATGATAAACCTGAAAAAGGGCGCTTAACACTTTACGAGCGTTTTACCCGTTATAATAATGAACAAGCGGTTAAAGCCATAAATGCCTATGTGAATATCGCTCAATACTTTAACTTAACCCCAGCTCAAATGAGTCTTGCGTTTGTAAATCAGCAATCGTTTGTGACCAGTAATATTATTGGCGCGACCACGATGGCGCAATTAAAAGAAAACATTGCATCAATTGACGTGAGTTTAAGTGACGATGTTTTAAATGAGATTGCCAAGGTGCATATGATTCAGCCTAATCCTGCGCCGTAATCTAGGTTGCTATTTAATGCACACAAAAAAAGCGGATGTCATAGCATCCGCTTTTTTTATGTGAAACCAATCTGCATGTCACCACACTAAAATTTAATCAGAGCGCCTTAGCTTTCTAATTTATCGCCTTTGTATTTATAGTATAACTTGATCCAAAATGGAGAAAGCACCGTTGTATAAACGATCACCATAACCAAGGCGGTATAAACTTCATCACTGAAAACAGCGGCTGAAGCGCCTAAGCCAGTAAAAATTAATCCAACTTCTCCTCTGGGCACCATGCTCATGCCAATCACAACTTTTCGCTCCCACGGCTCTTTAATTAACATGGCTCCCGTGAATTTAGTCACAATTGCAACCACAAGTAATGCTAATGAGAAGTACCAGAAGAAACTGGATTGCCAATCAATTTGGCCAAGATCCAGTGACAGACCCACTGATACAAAAAATATTGGCGTAAACAATTGAACAATGGGTCTAATCTGCACTTCAATTTTCTGAGCGAATTCTTTTTCATTATGAAGCGCTGCTCCAAAGGGTAGAAAAAACCGTCTAGAAAGGGCGATCCCCGCTGCAAATCCACCCAGTAATTCAGGTGCGCCAAAAAAGTGAGCTAGCCATGCAAAAAATAATACCAATGCAACAACCGTGGTGGGTTTTAATCCTGGGTAATTGACCCGTGAATCTAACTTCTGAATTTGGCGTGCAAATATTTTAGCGATGATAGGAGCGATCAAAAAGAAAATACTAACAAACGCTAAAATGGTCAGTGTATTTAGCCAGTCGATCTGTCCTTTTGTTGAAAAATCAAAAAGTACGGCTAATAATATGACCCCTAATATATCGTCTAAGACTGCGGCACCTAAAGTAATCTGACCTTCGGTACTGTTTAGGCGATTCATGTCACCCAAGACCCTAATCGTGATACCAATACTAGTAGCGGTTAACGCACCACCCACAAAAAGAGCGCTCAATAACGGCAGCTCAAACCACCAATAAGATAAGGCAAAACCCAAAGCGAAGGGTGCAAAAAAACCGCCTATGGCCACCACCACGGATTTAATACCCGTTTTTGCCAGTTTTTGTAAATCGGTTTCCAATCCCACATCAAACAAAAGCAGAATAACGCCAATTTCACCCATTATCTTAATAACGGCATTCATCTCGACCCAGCCAAATATTGATGGGCCGATAACAATACCTGCCACTAACTCTCCGATCACGGGAGGGGCGCCAAAGTAAGCTAATATTTCACCAAACACCCGAGCAAAGACCAAAATGATCAGCAGCTGAAATATTACACTTGAGGCATCCATATAAAAATTATCTCTTGTCGTATTAGGGGGATTTCCATTCAATAAATATTCTATGAATGCTCGTCTTGATTCAGGTTATTAGCGTCAGGTTTAGAGTATTATCAAAACAAAAAAAGTGGCCATGCGAATGTGTTCGATTAAATTTCGCCTTCTAGAAATTTGATCGATTTTCCAAGTAGTTGAATCAATTTATCAGTTTCATTTTTTGTTAATGCCTCCTCTAACCACTGTTCTTGAAGTTGGTGCACAGCCTGTATGGTTTTTTCAACCAAGCTTTTTCCTTTTGATGTTAGATTGACATATTTCACACGCTTATCCTGCTCATTAGTCGAGCGACTCACCAAGCCTTTCTCTTCCAATTGATACAGTATTTTAGTTAAGCCACCAGAGGTAATCAGCATTGAACGTTGCAGCTCCGTTGGTGTAGCTTGATGTGGAGGCGCGGATCTTCGAAGCGTCGTCAAGGCATCAAACTCTGCGGTGCTTAATCCTGTTTTTTCTACTGCGGGCATCACTTTTTGTAGACTCAGCTCCCGAGCTTTTAGCAAATAAATACCAAACTGACCTGTCTGTCCATAAGCTTCCGACCAATATTTTCGATAAAACTCTAACTCTTGCTCTGTGTCATATCGTTCTGCCACCCCGTATTTCTCCTTTATTGTAAAAATTTGTCGCTAAGCCCCGCTGAACTTAGAAAATAAAAAAACTTATATTTTAGCAACTAACAGTAAGTAGCGGCTTTCACTGAGTCCTATAGTTTGTATGAAACATGACCAGGGTCAAGGGAAGTGAGTATAGAACTTAGACGATAAGTAAATATCTTGCAAGAAAGATAGTCAGTAATATACTTATCTTTCTAGATAAATATCCAAAGGGATGTCGCTACACATAGTTTGAAAAGTAACTCAAATGTTGTAACGAACTTCCTTTCAACTACTGGAGTCATGCGCAAATGAATATACCAATTTGGCACTATGCCTTGTCGATGGCTGGGTACATCGCTTTTCTGCTGCTGCTCATTGATGTCATGAGAAAATACCCAAGAATAGCCTTTGCACTCTGGATGGCAGCACTGCTCAGTTTTCCCTTATGGGATCAGGTGGAAGGTTGGTTTCGCTGGTCAAAAATCATCAGCGTATTGGTGCCAACGGCCATTATCGTCGGCGGTGCTCGCATAGCTTGGTATTACCGAGGCAACACTCACCCTTTAATGCGAACGTTCCGTGGTAGCTGGGTTCTATATGTTCTATATGGTGTGCTGTTCCTGAATATCGCAGAGGCGACGCTTAAGGACTTAACCACGGGCAACTACTTTAATGCCATCTGTGGCATGATTCTATGCGCCACCATTCCGCTGCCGCTTTACAAAAACAAAATTCAACAATATTGGGTAATTTCTAAAGACAGACCGAACGAATTACTTTTTTACTCCACGGCATCGTGGAACTTCCTTTATACCACTTGGAACATGTGCTTCGTATATGGCGAAAGCCCAGCCTTCTTTGCTAGCTCTTTTTGTATATTAATGGCAGCCGAGTTATATCCAGTACTAAAAAAACGTCCAGAACTTTACATGATTGCCCGTGTTTATTCTTTGGCTCTACATGTTCTTGTGCGTGGCATACACGATGTTTTCACCCCCGTCATGAACTCAGAGCCTTGGTTTAATGAAAACACATTGATGATATGGGGCGGGATTAATTTGGCACTCCATATTCCATTCGCTATTTGGTATTTACGAAAACAACATAAAACCAAAACACCTCCTTATGGTGTAAACCCACCGCCTCATCGTGCCGATTGCGTAAATGAGTTCGATCAAAAAAACGAGCAAATATAAGCACTTTAATTTCGAAATGAGTTTTGAGCTTGCATGTTCATCTCAATATTCGATCAATTGTGGCAGTGAATGAACTGCCAATCAAAAAGAGTACATAAAATGATTAAGCACTTATTAATAATTATGGTTTGTAGCGCCTTTACAGCGAATTATGTCATTGCTGATGAGGGTATCGATATGTCTAGCCCAACCGAAGCGTATACCGCTTTGGGCACGGGTATTGGTAACAAAGGCATGAACCTTAAAGCCATGTACATGTTGTCCGACCCAGGAGCGACTCGTAAAACTGGCTTTATTTTAGAGATGAATGACATGACTGATGAGGAAGGGGGCGATCCTAAATTTGCAGGCTCTGCATCTGGCATGAGCGACGAAGTAACAAATACAAATTATCGTTTTCGTTATGGCTCATTGAATACAGATAACGGTTTGGGTTGGACGCTGGATGCGGTTTTTAAAGATCATCCATTCTTTGGCCAAATGTCTGTGATACAGGCAGGGCCTTTGGCCACACTTCCTGTTAACAAAAACACCTTCCTTTGGCCTGTGTTGTTAATTGGTGGTGTCATCACTGAGGATAATAGTCATAAATTGGCAGAGGCTAAAGCGCAAGCGGATACAACTGGCGCTACGCAGCAAAGCCTAAACACGTCGAGCAATGGTGTAGATATAGCGTCTCTTATCACATCATTTAAAATGTATGGACGTTATAAATTCAGTGACGACTGGTGGTTTCTGGGGGCTTACACCTACACCCAATCAATACTGGGTAAGTCATGGTCTGATGATGTGGCTGATGGTGGTTTAGGCATTCGCGATGATCAGATTGAATTAACCCTAGGCTACCAAGTTACTCAAACACAAAACTTACGTTTCAATTTTCACCGTTTATCTGAGAACGAAAGTGATGACAAAATTTGGGTAGAATACCTTTACGCGTTTTAAGTTTAAGGCTTGGTTATAGTATTAAGCTGGATCATAAAAACGCTTTATATAGTGTATAAGGCGTTTTATCAAAGATAATACTGTTGATAACAGATGTTAATATCCACTTAATTTTAAACAATTCATGAGTCAAATAATTTTATAATGAGTCGTGCTAAGGAATAATTTATGGGATTTTTATATGTAATGCCGAATATCGAAGGCTGGGGGATTGCTCTTATTACGCTCTTCGCTTTGATGGCGCTGAATGAGTTTGGACGAACAACAAGATGGGGTGGTATCGCCCTTTTTTTAGTACTTCCTATCGTGCTGACTATTTTTGTTTGGCCAACTACCGCCGCGCCTGGTAATGAATACGGCACAGGAAACTGGTTTAACTGGGTTAAAACTTATTCGGCACTCGCCGGAGCACTTGGTTTTATGGCTATTCGCTTTATTCCAGGCCTTGCTAAAAATAAGTATGTACTCATTTTCCCAGCCGCTATTCTTGCACTTAATATTTTGGAAGCGTGTATTCGTGATTTTCAAGTGTACTCATTTGGCGCATGGGATGGTGCAACCATCGACAACCTTTGGGTGATGTCTGGGCCATGGAATATCATGAACGGAGTTGCTGGCTTACTTAATATTGTCGCGATCTGTGGTTGGGCTGGTATTATTATTTCTAAAGACAAATCAAAAGATATGATCTGGCCTGATATGATTTGGCCTTGGATCCTAGCGTATGATTTCTGGAACTTTGCTTATACTTACAACTGCATTTCAGACCACTCTTTCTACGCTGGAGTTGTATTGTTATGCTCCTGTACCATTCCTGCCTTCTTCATCAAAAAAGGTGCATGGCTACAGCATAGAGCATCAACGCTCGCGATCTGGATTATGTTTGTAATGTCGGTTCCTTCGTTTGTGGATCGCATTGCACCTGTTCCGACTACCCATGACCCAAAAGCATTTTTTATGGTGAGTTTGATTGCGCTATTAGCAAATATTGCTTTAGTGATATATCAGTTTAAAAAGATTCATAAGCAGAAATTAAATCCATTAAAAGATGAGCTATACACAGACTCTTCAGATTACAAACTTGTGATTAAAGAAAATACTTGATCTAGTTTGGTTTCAGGACGGGAGACAGACAATAAAAAAGCCTTATATAAGTCTTTTTTATTGTCTGATTCATTTTTTATTGTCTAGTTTTTATTAATCAACGGGCCATCGTTTTGATTAATGAGCTTACTCAGCTTATGTTCTGCTTTTTTACTGATATCTTGTTTAGGGAATTCATCCATTATTTTGCGGAAAAAGTAACTGGATTTTTTAATGCTCTTATCTGGGTTCTGCTCGCTCATGTAAATTAACCCTAATTGATACAGTGATTTAGCTTTGATGCTGTCACTGGAGCCAGGGTTTTGATAAACGGTTAAATAGACACCGTTAGCATCGTCTAAACGGTTTTCGCGAATGGCGCGCTCACTCATAGGCGTTAGATCAGGGTCAAAAGTTGAGACAGGTTTGCTTAATAAGTGCTCCCTATCAACATGGGCCAATAACTGCTCAGGAGTCATTTGGATGGTTTCTTTTTTACGAGCTTCAATTTCGGCTAAGTGCTCATGCACTCGATCTTGTAAAATACTGTATGGAAACTCGATTAGGTGACGGTGGAAATAAGCTTTGGCTTTTTCGTCATCACGGTCTTTGTTATAGCGGTTCATGTAAATTAAAGCGATTTGATAAATGGCAATGCTTTTCATATCTTGGCTGTAATCATTTTTGCCATAACCTAATAGATAAGTGCTGATCACATCGTTGCTGTTATTTTCGACAATACCATTTAAAGAGTAGGTAATAAGATCGGGCTCTTCATCTAATGCGGCGGCGGCTTTCAAGCGAACATCGGTTTTGTGTTTTAAATACTCGTGATTACCACCGGCACCCAGCACTAGCGGGGTTGTGGCGGCACAGCCGCCTAAAGCGGTAATAATGGATAAAACAATAAATAGTTTAATAGATGGCAGCATAATGATTTCCTATCAATGATGGGCGCAGTTTACTGTGCCTATAGGTTGCTGCAAGTACTTACATCAAGTTTTTAAGACGATGGCGTGTTTTGCCTGCCTCAACTAAAAGAATGACCATTTCATGTATTTATTGTATTGCACTGGGCTTATGTATTCTTTAAAGCGCATGTCTTGCAAAATTCTTCGGTATTTACGCTTGTGCCGTTTGGCAAGGTATTGGTTTTGATAAATCGTGAAATGATATTTACGCGGGCTTGGCATTAATATGGCTAAAAACGCACCTTGTGCGGCATTCAGCTGACTGGGTTTCGCATTGAAGTAATAATGTGATGCCGCGGAAATACCATAAATATCAGGGCCAAATTCAATAATATTTAAGTACAGTTCTAAAATTTCATTTTTAGTAAGGGCTTTTTCGATGCGTTTAGTCACCAGTAATTCTTTTACTTTTCGATAGAGGGTTTTGCTGTTTTCGAAATAAATATTCTTTACGGTTTGTTGTGTGATAGTACTGGCACCATAGCTCCACTCACGGCGTTTGATGTTTTCACCTAGGGCGCTTACGAGTGCATCGTAATCAATGCCCTGATGACTAAAAAAGTCACCGTCTTCACTCATGACAATGGCATACAGTAATTCACGGTTAATATTGTCTATGCTTATCCATTTATACTGTTTGAGAGCCTTGGGCGATTGTGCATTATTAACGCTGACAATAGCCGTTTGCTTGGCTTGCTCAAAACTGTCTTTTTCAAAGTGAGGTAAGCTTTCGAGTAGTGTAAACGTTGAAATGAGTACAACCATTGCCAGCAGCCAAAATATGGCACCGGTGACCATGAAAATGGATTTCATTAAATGGTAGGGGCTTATGGCTACGCGAATAATACGATTGCGTAGCCGTTTCCAAGGATTGGTTTCTAGGTCGTTTAAGTATTCTTCCTTGATGCGAAACATTCAGTGCCCTTAATAAACGCTGTGCCTAACAATAATGCTCTACAGCTTACATTAGGATGAATGCTTGGCCAAATGAGCCATTGCAGCTAGCGCGTCAGGGTCTTTGGATTTAATTTTATTGGCAATGGTATGCTGAAAAAAGTAATGGAAATCTTTGCGATGCTGCACGCTAAACAAGCAATCATCACCCGTGAGAACCGGAGTGCTGTGTACATTATCTTCTTCAATGCACATGGATAAAATACTGCCATCACTGTACAGGCGCCAACTGTGAATTTCTTGAATGTTGAAGCTATCAAATTGATCATGGCTGAACACCGCGTGAGAGCCAATTAAATCCGGAATTTCTTGTGCAATGCTCACAGAGCCAGATGGCACAATTGGGTAGAATTGCGCGCTTTGTTTGAGAAACTCAGACTTATAAGCAGGAGGGTCAAACAAAATTTGCCCGGTATGGGTGTCCATGAATCCTTCCCAGTGACCATTGAGTGGGTCATCTAGGCTGCGGCAGGCCACTAACCGATTCAGCCAAGGCACCATGGCATCAATGTGTCCATCGCTCCATATGGCCCAGCAAAGCACCTTAAGGCTAAAAATTTGGTCGGAAGAATCATTGGTATACAGCATCTCAATGCCATCTAACTCGGGCAAAAGGCGCTGTATATTCGGTAGATTTCGTTTGTGTTGCCTAAAATCAATAACATCGGCTTGTTTGGCCATATTTACTCCAAGGCTTAATTGCGACTGCTTCCTGCATTTAACTTCAGTATAGGTGCAAAAAAACCAAGGAGTACGATCAGTTTTGAATAACCGCGTGCGGTGTAATATCTTGTTGATTGATCGTTTTGCGACTGACAAATTGCAGTCTAGCCATCAGCAATACTGCATTGACACTCAAGCCCACAATTAGGCCAACCCAGAAGCCGGCCGCGCCCATGGGGGCCGCTTGTGACAAGCCTAAGTAATAGCCTAATGGTAAGCCCACCAGCCAAAACGAAATAATGCTGATCACCAGTGTCACCATGGTATCTTTATAGCCACGTAAGGCTCCAGCGGCGCCCACTTGAATGCTGTCACTAATTTGGAAGACAGCCGCGTGCACTAGCAGTAATACCGTCAGTGATAGTACCTGATTGTCTTGGCTATAAAGAGTAGCGAGCGATCCGCCTAAAAAGTAGAGAATACTGGCATTAAACAGAGCAAAAATTAAGTTGATTTGAATGCCGTTTTTCCAAGCTTGCTTGGCACCAAGGGTATTATTACGGCCTAGTTCGTGGCCCACTCGCACGGTGAGTGCGGTTGCCAAGCTCAGCGGCACCATGAATGTCACCGTTGTGATATTCAGTGTGATCTGGTGTGCAGCCACGACAACAGGGCCTAGCTGGGCAATAAACAAAGCAATGATACAAAACAGACTGACCTCGGCAAAAATAGCCAAACCAATCGGCAGGCCAATGGCACTAATCGTGGCAATGGTTTTTGGTTTTGGCCGGGTAAAGTTTTGCAACGGTTTCACCTTTTGGTGATGTTTACTGAACGAGGTAAACAACCAAATAGCGATGGTCATGAGGTAAAACACGATTAAGCTAGCCAGGCCGCAGCCTGGGCCGCCCATGGCTTCAACGGGCCCCCAGCCAAAAACAAACAGCAGATTAAGCGGAATATTCAGTAATAAACCAATAAACGCAATGAGAGTAACGGGTTTGGTTAAATGTACGGCTTCATTATAGGAGCGAAACGCTTGATGAATCGCCACGGCAGGCAAAGCCAAAGCAATATAAAATAGGTAGTCGACGGTAATATTTTGAATGTCATCACTTATGCTCATTAACTGCATCAATGGCCGAGTGCCAAATAACATAATGACCATGGCACACAGGCCGATAATCAAACCAAGATAAATACCTTGTTGTAAATAATGGGCTGACTGCGCTTTGTTTTTAGCGCCTTTAGCGTGAGCCACTAGGGGGCTTAGGGCAACCATGATGCCGGCTTCAAACAGCACAAGAGGCAGCCAAATACTGCTACCAACCGCAATAGAGGCAAGGTCCAGTGTGCCGGATAAGCCCGCTATTAGGGTGTCCACTACACCCATGCCAGTTTGAGCCAATTGAGTTCCAAGAATCGGCAGCATCAAGACCATTAATGGCTTGGCTTGTTTGAGAAATGCACTAAACATGTTGCCGATTATTCCTAGTAAAAAAACGCCTAAGTATCGTGATTTTACTATGAAATGCAATGCTCGCGGTTTGCAACTGGTAGGTATCGGCCATAACTGGTATAAAGCAGGCCAGTTAGAATGTTGTAAGAATCTATGTATCACTGCTCAACCGCCATTCAAATATTTAACCAATGCTTTAAAAACGCCATAAATGCGGAGTTGGTTCGAGGCGGGCATGAGCCTATATATATCCCTAGAAGTCAGTATTATCCTTGGGATCGAGTGATTTTTGCTCACGGTTTTTTCGCCAGTGCGTTACATGAGATCAGTCATTGGTGTATTGCCGGAGAGCAGCGTCGCAAGCTTGTGGATTTTGGCTATTGGTATAATCCTGATGGCCGCACACCAGAGCAACAAGCTGAGTTTGAAAAAGTTGAAATTAAGCCTCAAGCGTTAGAGTGGATATTCTGTCGCAGTGCTAATTTCAGATTTAATGTGAGTATCGATAATTTAAGCGGCGATCCTCATTATATTGAACAATCCGCTAACGTCTTCAAAGACAATATATTTGAGCAAGTACAAGAGTATTTGCAACAGGGTTTGCCCCCACGGGCAAAACAGTTCAGTGATGCGCTAATCGCCTATTATCGTCGCGAGCAGCCACTGGATGCATCAGAATTTAAACGGGAAATTTTATAAATGCCAATTGGATTGATTAAAAAGTTATTTACTAAATCAGAACCAGTCAAAAAACCGAGCGCGCCTAAAAAAGCGTCCAAACCTGCTGCTGCGAAAAAAGCACCAGCGGCCCCTACAAAAGCAAAGGCTGCACCTAAGAAGAAGCCAGTTGCTCCTTGGGACCTTAAACAGTTCCACGTCGAACCAGCTGAGGGCAAGACCCGTTTCCATGATTTAAATATAGATGAACGTATCATGCATGGTATTTTTGATTTGGGTTTTCAGTATGCAAGCCCAATTCAAGCAGCATCACTGCCATTGACCCTAGCAGGGCACGATATTATTGGTAAAGCGCAAACAGGTACGGGTAAAACCGCTGCTTTTTTAATTACCGTGTTGCAAAAATTACTTACCACCGAGCCGAGTGAACGTTACGCAAGTGAGCCTCGTGCTTTAATCATTGCCCCTACGCGCGAACTTGCTATGCAAATAGCAAAAGACGCACAAGGGTTATCAAAATACACTGATTTAAACGTGGTAACCGTGGTTGGCGGTGTTGATTACGATAAGCAAAAAGATCAACTTAATGGCATCGTTGATATTGTCGTGGCTACGCCTGGGCGGTTGTTGGATTTTTTACAGCAAAAAGTGGTATTCCTCGACCAAGCCGAATTATTAGTGATTGATGAAGCTGATCGCATGTTAGACATGGGATTTATTCCAGACTTAAAACGTATTATTCGTGCAACTCCTGAAAAAGATATCCGCCAAACTCAATTGTTCAGTGCAACGTATCCTTATGATGTGGTTGCGCTAAGTGAAAGTTGGACATACAAGCCCCAGCAAATTGAAATCGAACCAGAATCCGTGGCAACCGAAACCGTTGATCAGCGTTTTTACAGTTTACAAGAAACTGAAAAAGATCAAGTACTGGTTAACTTGTTGGGTCAAGCGACAACAGGTAAAGCGATTATTTTTGCTAATCGCCGCGACACCTCACGTGACCTTGCTGATCGCTTAAATAAAATGGGCGTTAAAGCCATGCTATTAAGTGGTGAAGTGGCGCAGCAAAAACGTGTAAAAACATTAGAGCGTTTTAAAAGCCAAGATAATACGGTGCTAGTGGCCACAGACGTTGCAGGTCGTGGTATCCATGTTGATGACATCACCCATGTATTTAACTACAACTTACCTGATGACCCTGAAGATTACGTTCACCGTATTGGCCGTACGGGTCGTGCGGGTGCCAGTGGTATGGCCATCACCTTCATTGATGAATACGAAGCTTACGGCTTGATGGACTTAGAAAAGTATCTGGGCAAAAAAATCGTAACAGAACCTGTTCCCAAGGGGTAAATTATGACAGCAAGGATGCTGTTAGCGTTCACGCTGATATTTAACAGCGTTTTTGCATGTGCACTAAATGCACAGAAAGCTCATGTGCTCATTAAACAGCAAGCCCCAGAATTACTGGGTGATGGTAGTCAGCTGGTCAGTGTGTATTATTTTGGCCATTCCGATGATTTATCCGTGGTGGGGTTAGAGCGAGTAGGTGATGACTACTTACCTATTCGTTGGTTGGTTGTATTTAATAAGGAAACGATGCTGGGTTGGTATTATCCTAGCCTTGAATTTCCAGTTCGATTTGAAAATGGTCACTTAATTTTCCCTAAAGGGGCCAGTGTGGAAGACATCAGCTTATTACCAGCGCCGCCTAAAACGATGATCATTGAAAGCCAATCCATTCCTTTTTATACCCCTAAGAGTATTCGGTGAAACACGCTCATTTAATTGATATTTCCGCTGTTTTTTTTCGTTATTATTTTGCACCGGGCCCCACCATAATTAATGATGATGGTTGGGAGGTGTATCCCTTGTTAGCGAGTTTGCGCTGGTTAATGAACCCAGATTTTTTTGATGCTGATGTTACCGTCGCTGCATTTGATGAAAGTTTAGGCACCTGCTTTCGCCACGAATTAGACTCAGATTACAAAGCTAATCGTGCGCTGCCCACCGAAGATATTATTTATCAATTAAGCTTGCTCAAGTCATTTTGTGAGCACATGGGGTTTGTCGTATTAGCAGGTGAAGAATTCGAAGCGGATGATTTTATCGCTGCAAGTGCTGCGGCATTAAGTGATCACCAAATAATCATTCATTCCCGTGATAAAGATTTACGCCAATTGCTTGCCAAAAATGTGGTGATGCGTGACAGCGCTACCGACGCACTGTGGGATGAGGGTCGTTTACTAGCCGATACTGGACTAAAGCCGAGCCAAGTAGTTGATTTTTTATCATTGGTAGGCGATGCCAGTGATAATATTGCAGGAGTGCCCAGTGTCGGGCTGAAAACAGCCACGATACTATTACAAGCCTACGGTGACACCCAAGGCATATATGACGCGATAGAGGCCGAAGAAATTTTGCCTGTCAGAGGGGCTAGGCGCATAACGGTAGCGCTGATTGAGCATAAGTCCCGTGTGCTTTTGAATCACAAATTAACCCGACTTCGTCAAGATATGCCATTGTCTCTTGCACCTTTGGCGTTTAATCAAGACAATTACTTATTCATTGATGCCTTAACTCAACAGTTAGGGATTCATCGGCCGTTGAAAAAGGCCTTAGATACACTAGCTGGATTGTACTTATGAAAATGGTTGCCGATGAAAATATCCCACTGTTGGATGCCTTTTTTAGCGACATGTGCCAAGAACTGGTAACACTGCCTGGTCGCGAGATGACGTCTGATCAAGTGAAAGATGCAGATGTTCTATTGGTGCGCTCTATCACTCAGGTCAACCAGCACTTATTGGAAGGCAGCCGAGTCAAATTCGTAGGCACCTGCACCATCGGCACCGATCACCTTGATACACGCTATCTAGATCAGCACAATATTCAATACGCCAATGCACCGGGCTGTAATGCTAAGTCGGTTGTGGATTATGTTCTTAGCTGCTTACTGGTATTACAAGAACGTAAGCAGAAAAACTGGCAAAACTTTACCATTGGCATTGTCGGCGCGGGTAATGTTGGTGGCATGTTGCATGACACCTTAAAGGCGCTGGGCATGGATGTGGTTGTATATGACCCTAATGTTACAGAATACAGTGCGGTAGAAAATAAAGAGTCGGTTTGGCAACAAGATGTGGTTTCGTTACATACCCCGATTATTCGTGAAGGTGAACACGCTACTTATCATTTAGTTAATAACGCTCGTTTAGATAGTATGAAGCGAGACGCGTGTTTGATAAACAGTTGTCGTGGCGCAGTTGTCGATAATCAAGCCTTGTTAAGTCACTTACAAAACGAGCCGAATTTCAACGCCATTTTAGATGTTTATGAGCATGAGCCGTCGCCATCAGATGAATTAATTAAAGCCTGTTTGTTGGCAACCCCTCACATTGCAGGCTACAGCTTGGATGGCAAGTACGGTGGCACCGCCGCAATTTATGAAGCCTTATGTGAAAAGTGGGCTCTGCCTAAGCGATTAAAATTGGCGCAGCTTATTTCAGAAGTACCCGTGCGTAAATTAAGTTTTAGTAATGAAGCTGATATGGGCTATGTACTTAAGCAGGTTATTCGCAACGCTTATGATGTGCGCGATGACCATTTTCGGATGCTAAGTTTGATGGGGCTGGATGATCAACAAAAAGCAAAAGCATTTGATCGTTTACGTAAAGACTACCCATTAAGGCGTGACCTTAACGGCCAAGGTGTTTCAGCGAAACGTTTGTCCCACCCTGTGTGGTTGCAAGCTTTAGGTGTGCGGGTTAAGTAAATATTCAAATGCTTGTTTGAATAATAGCTATAAAAAACAGCCTAGGCTGTTTGTGTTTAACGCTACAAGTTGTGATTAAGATTTAGCGGCTTGTAGTATTTTCTTTAAGGCTTTTTGAACCATATCTTCTGTGATAGGCGTCTCTTTGCCTTTTTCGTCAATGATCGCAGCACCGTGCATGGTGTCTTTGTTCGCTTGGGCTGCTTTTGTCGTGGTTGAGTTTGTCATAACGTCACCCCTTAGATATGTATTACCAGTATAGTAATAGCTGGGGTATTGAGCCAAGAGTTTTATGCAAAAAAAAATGATTCTAGATAAAATTTTAAATGAACTGCCCAGTCTTGATGCAAAAAGGCTATTGCATGGCCGTGGCGCACGGTTTGAGGGCTGGGAGCAGGTTAATATTGAAATATACCCACCTGTTTTATGGGTTATTATTTATCAGGCGATTGATGAAACACAGTTGAAGGACCTACTGCTGGCGCTGCAGGAACAACAAAACGCGATTGGTTTTGATGCCATTTATATTCAACGGCGTTATGAACAAGGTAATCCTGTTGAAGTTTTTTTTGGTAGTGATTCTTATTTAGATACAGATTTTAAAGTGAATGAAGGGGGCTTAGCGTACTGGGTGAATTTAGGGCGCAATCAAAATAGCGGTTTATTCTTAGATATGAGTAATGGCCGTCAGTGGATGCGTGAACACGCTAAAGATAAAGCCGTATTAAATTTATTTTCTTATACTTGTAGTTTAGGTATAGCCGCCGCTGCGGGTGCGGCCAATTCGGTTGTTAATATCGATATGGCGAAAGGGGCAATTAAGCGAGGCCAACAAAATTTAGCGCTGAATGAAGTTCCTTGCCGCAGTAATACTTTTATCGCCCAAGATATTTTTAAAATGATTAAAAAGCTAACGCAAAAAGGACCGTTTGATTTGTTAATTGCAGATCCGCCTAGCTTCCAAAGCAAGGCGTTCGATGTGCGCAGGGATTATGAAAAACTATTAACAAAACTTAAACCGGCTTTAGCAGAAAAAGCCCAGCTTGTTTTATGCTTAAACTCTCCCGCACTAGGTGAAGCATTCTTACATGACTTGGTCAGTGTGGTTTTCCCCGATGCAACGTTTGTTGAGCGAATTGCCAACCCAGCTGTGCTGGCGGATGCGAATGAAGACGCATCACTAAAAGTGATGCTATACCAGTTGTAGGGTTTAACTGTTAGGAGTGGCGTTAAAAAAGTACTGCTGAATAATATTTTGCATATCAATACTGGATTGCTCTTTTAACGCTCGCTGCATACGAAAGGCCAGTGTGCTTTCGCGTTTATCAATTGAGTTAGCTTGTTTGAAGTGCTCGCCTGACATGTTCGGGCGAATAAGTTTAACAAACGCCTTTTGAGTCAGCGTACAATCCTCCGCACTTTCTTGCTTGATAATGTCTGAATAACGAATATAACCTTCATCATGCAGCCACATAAGTGCGCCAACCGCGGATAAATAGCGTGGGCTGTGCAAGCCAAATTCATCCATGTCATCTGGCCCGCTAATGTCGTCAATAAACAAACTGACTTTACGCGGAAACTGCTGAAATAGGCTCAGCAAAACTACGCCTATATCGTGATAAAAGTCATCAATGTTTACATCATTCATAATAAAATCTTACTGGCTGTAATGCTCAAAGAAACGACCTATTTTGCCAATGGCTTCTTTTAAGTCATCGACTCTTGGTAAAAAGACCAAACGGAAATGATCCGGTTCAGGCCAGTTAAAGGCGCGGCCATGAACAATTAGAATTTTTTGTTGTTCTAATAAATCCAGTACCATTTTTTCGTCATTTTTAATGTTGAATTTGTTTTGATCCATTTTCACAAAGCTATATAGCGCACCCTTTGGCAGTGTGCAGCTTAAGCCGGGGATATCATTAATCATTTTATGCGCAATGTTACGCTGTTCATAAATACGTCCACCAGGGCGCACCAGATCATTAATGCTTTGGTAGCCACCTAATGCCGTTTGAATAGCGTATTGCGCGGGCACGTTGGCGCACAGCCGCATGCTGGCCAACATATCTAAACCTTCTAGATAATCTTTTGCTTTGTGTTTGGCTCCACTCACCACTAGCCAGCCGCTGCGAAAGCCTGCAAGGCGGTAGCTTTTTGATAATCCATTAAACGTAATAATCAGTAAATCTTCTGCCAGTGATGCGGTTGAAACATGCTCGACTTCATCGAATAAAATTTTGTCGTAAATTTCGTCAGAGAAAACAACTAAGTTATTTTGACGCGCAATTTCTAAAATTTCTAATAAAACGTCTTCTGGGTAAAGTGCACCCGTTGGGTTGTTCGGATTAATTAAAACAATTGCTTTGGTATTGGGTGTGATATTTTTTTTGATGTTATCAATATCAGGGTACCAATCCGCTTGCTCATCACAACGGTAATGCACAGGCGTGCCGCCTGCTAAGCTTACGGCGCCTGTCCATAGTGGGTAGTCTGGGGCAGGGATTAAAACCTCATCGCCATTGTTGATTAAGCCTTGAAGCGCCATGACGATTAATTCGCTCACGCCATTACCAAGATAGATATCTTCGATCTCAACACCTTTGATGCCTTTTTGCTGGCAATATTGCATCACGGCTTTACGGGCAGAATACACCCCTTTGCTGTCACTGTAGCCTTGTGAATTAGGCAGTTGATGAATCACATCTTGTAAGATTTCATCAGGTGCGTTTAACTCGAAAGGCGCGGGGTTACCAATATTAAGCTTAAGAATGCGATGGCCTTCATCTTCCATTTTCTTAGCGGCGCTTAAAACAGGACCGCGAATATCATAAAATACGTTGGCGAGTTTGTTAGATTTATGCAAATCGTGCATGAAAAAACCCCGGTGCTGCTTCTTTAAATACAGCAGCTTGTTGACGAAAAAGATGTGTGGATGATACCTAGCTTTTAGCGGGGCTCCAATCACTACATTAAGCTTTCTTATGGATGGCAGAGACTTTTTTAGGTGGTAATGATGGAAAAAATCATAAAAACAGACGATCAATGGCGTGAAGAGTTAGATTCAGAAACCTATCGAATTACGCGTCAAAAGGGAACTGAGCGTGCGTTTACGGGCGCTTTATATACTAATCAAGCAAACGGCACTTATGTGTGTGTTTGTTGCGGGCAGCCGTTGTTTGAGTCGAACACTAAATACGACAGTGGTTCTGGTTGGCCAAGCTTTTATCAGCCGGTAGAAGGTGAGGCGCTTGAAGAGCACAGTGATGGCTCGTTAATGATGCAGCGCACAGAGATTGTATGCGGTCGTTGCGACAGCCACCTAGGGCATGTTTTCCCTGATGGTCCTGCGCCAACTGGGCTGCGCTATTGCGTAAACAGTGCATCATTAAAGTTTGATGAAAAAAAATGAAAGACTTCGATTGGATTCTACATCGCGCCCAGGAGCTAAAAGGGGGCGATTTATCGTCTTTTATGCCTCGTATTGAACGCGCTGAAAGTTTGGCTGAGCGTGATGGTGCTTTTTATTTATCCTTGTTGGGGTTGCGTATTTTTAGAGCAGGCCTGAAGCACAGTGTGGTAAATGATAAATGGCCTATTTTTGAGCAGGTCTTTAAGGGCTTTAAGCCTGCCTATGTGGCCAGTTTAAGTGATGAAGCGCTAGAGCAGCATATGTTACAGCCTGGGCTTATTAAGCATTGGGGCAAGATGAAAGCCTTGCGAACCAATGCAGCCTGGATAATGGAGCTTGAGCGAGAGCAGGGAGGCTTTGGGCAGTACATTGCGAGCTGGCCTGTGACCGATATTGTCGGCTTATGGCTGGATATGAAAAAGAAAGGGGCCCAACTAGGTGGCCGTAGTGCTTCTGCTGCCTTGCGTATGGCGGGTAAGGATACGTTTATGCTGAGCGATGATGTCATGGTGCAATTACGCGCCCAAGGTGTCGTCCATAAGATTGACGATAACAAAGCAAAGCGTGATTTGATGGCTATTCAAGCGGCGTTCAATGTTTGGCATGAGCAGTCAGGTGTGCCTATGTCTCATATTTCGCGAATGTTATCTTTTTCATAGCTAAATAATTTTGATTGAAAGATAGACAATGGATGTCTATTTGGTTAAATTAATTGTGCGCAATTAAATTTTAGAAGATCTTTATAGAAGGTGAAAATAATGTCAGTTTATGACTTTAAAGCATTGGATATTCAAGGGCAGGAGCGTGAACTTGCAGACTATAAAGGCAAGGTGTTGCTGATAGTGAATACAGCAAGCAAATGTGGTTTTACGCCTCAGTTTGAAGGGCTCGAAGTAATGTACAAAGAGCTGCATGATAAGGGCTTAGAGGTATTAGGTTTTCCATGTAACCAGTTTGCTCAGCAAGACAAAGGCAGTGATAGTGAAATTGCAGGTTTTTGTATGAAAAACTACGGTGTTAGTTTTCCTATGTTTTCTAAGGTTGAGGTTAACGGTGACAACGCTCACCCGCTGTATCAATATTTAAAGAAAGAAGCTCGTGGCATCTTGGGGACGCAAAAAATCAAATGGAATTTCACAAAGTTTTTAATTAACCAAGACGGTAACGTGATTAAGCGATTTGCACCGACGGCAAAACCAGAAGACATCGCCAAGCAAGTGCGTACTTTATTGGCGTAATAAAATAATGTGGCATTTGACCCAACCTCAGGTAGAGGGTAACTTGCCATACTTATTATTGATTTGATATGAGGCGTTATGAGTAAGTCAGCAGATGAGCTGTTAAAACTAGATAATCAGTTGTGCTTTCAACTTTACAGCGCTTCGCGCCTCATGACGAAATTATACCAACCGTTGTTAAAACCGTTAGATTTAACCTATCCGCAATATCTTGTCATGCTTGTGCTTTGGGAGATGCCCATAGGCCATAAATTCACAGTGACAATGTTAGGTGAGCGTTTGAAGTTAGATAGTGGCACGTTAACGCCACTACTAAAGCGTTTAGAGGCTAAACGTTTAATTCAACGTCAACGTAGTAATGAAGATGAAAGACAAGTCTGGGTGCGCTTGACGGCTCTTGGGGAGTCTTTAAAGCAGCAAGCTAAGCGTGTGCCAGAGAAATTGTTATGTGAGGTGAGCGCGAAAACAGAAGAGGTCGTGATGATGCGCGAAATGCTGAAAACGTTATTTGCAAATGCGCCGGATTAATCGTAGATATTCTTTTTAACTTCCCAGTCCTCTTCTTCTTTCATTTTATCCATGCCACTGGCCAGTTGTCCTGATGAGCGGTCATTGCTTTTTTTGCGGTCAATGGCCAGCTTCCCCTCGATGTTCGCTATGGTTTTCTCTATCTCGTCTTTAAGCGGGGTTAAGTATTGTTTGAGTGGGCTTTTTATTACAAGACCTAATGTTAGCTTGAATTTAGACAGAGCAGGGCGGAGCTTTTTAGTTCGCAGTATGCCTTGTGCCATGTTGTAATTCATGTCGATAACGGTGCGCTGCATGATGATTTTTAAATTCTTTACCACGCGTGATCCATGGGCTTTTGGGATGAGTCCGCTTTTGACTGACTTAAGAATTTGATCATGCAGAAACTTCACCATGGTGCGAATGTCATGTGCGGCATCTGGGTTGTCGACTTTGCCACGCTTACTTAGGCGTTTAACGCTGTCATCTTTTTGCGCGAGTGTTTTTTCTAGTTGGATCTCTAGGTCTTGATACAGAGTGTTGAGTGTTTGATGGTCGCTATTGGTTTCAAGGATTTTATTGATAAGCTGCATTGTGCGTTTAAGCATAAAGATGCGAGTAGGTACGTCGAAGTATATATTAGGAATGACAGCCATGGCATTTTGCATGCGACGCAGGTCATCATTGAGGTCCATCATTTCACGGGCTTTCTCGATACGGCGCTTATCGAGATACCCTTTTAGGAAGAGGCCACCGAGTAATGCGAAGGTTATCAGCGCCCCTGTTACGATGATAGAATCCATTGCTGCTTCTTATCTCCATTAGATATATTTAGTGTAGACCTAAATTAAAAAGTTTTTTGTTAGAAAAAACTTGACGAAATTCAATAAGATACATAAAATGCGCGCCACATTAGACGTGACTGACGTCCTATGTTTAGTGTCCCGTTCGTCTAGAGGCCTAGGACACCGCCCTTTCACGGCGGTAACAGGGGTTCGACTCCCCTACGGGATACCACTTTTCTTCTTACACCTAAGTACCTCATATTAATTCTTAATGCCTGATTTATTCTTATTTTGTAAAGCATATCTGTTTATCCGCTACTCTAATCTTTTTCTTTTTCTTTTTCTCTTTCTCTTTCTCTTTTTTATCTAAAGCTTAATTTTTAAAATTTGCGCAGTTTCGGGCAGATCCATATTGCCCTGCTTATTCTTGTCATGATGAGTTTTAGCTCCCTTCATTCAGTATTTTTAAATATGGCTTACAAGCTTTGATCAATTTTATGCGGTGGCACCTATCTAACTGTATTGGTGATCAGTTTGTCAGTTAATACCTAAAGCCAGTTTCAGCGAGCCTTGTAAGCATGCAGTTAATTAGGCTGTAAATAGAATGAGTATTATCACTCAGTAGTGAATCGTAAATTCATAGCTGCCCTTAATAATGCATAAGGGATGAATTGAGAGAATAGATTTTATCAATGATTGGGTGATAGCCCGTTAAAATCATAAATAGGGAATGAAAGCTCGCATCAAGGGGCACTGCTAACAGTGATTCTATAGCTTGGTTCTATGGTTCCTCTTATCATTTGTGTGTTTTTTGAACGGGTAACAGTCGGGTGTTTCGTTATTACCCATATAAGTTCATACCTTTAAGTAACCATACATACGTACCATGCAACTTGTGAACGCTACTTCACATTATAATAACTAAAAGGAATGACTTATTGGTTTTTAATATTCAAAAGTATTGAATATAGTGTTCATATGTACCATTTTAAAGATGGTTGTTCGTCAGTTGATCAGTCAAACAGAAGGATGTGTAATCCTTAGGGATGAAAATGTAATCTATTGTAAATTCGAAGGAAACAAACAGTGTGCAGCGCAATCATGGCGGGGTAGGATATCTTCCAAAGTTTAGAAACAAAATAATAAAAAAAGAGCAGTAGCCAAGTAATGAATTTTATAAAGCATCTTTTAGTTATCACTGTTTTATCAGTAGCATCATTCTCTCAAGCAGAAGAGAGTAATAAAGCAGACATTCAAAACAAGGTAAAAACTGTGCAGGCTCAGTTAGATGAATTGGTTGACCGTGGTGGTAAGTATGCATATCTACAACTTGCCCAAAAGAATAGATTGTCACCATTTGCAGTCGCCGTAGATAAAAAGGGCGATGTCATTATGTTGGAGGTTCCAAAAAATGAAAAAGATGCTTCTGTCGCGCAAAAAGTTTTAGTTTTAAGAGATACTTTACAAAAAAGTGCAGACAAGGGTGTGTTTGAAGCCGCTGCATTATTTGTACAAGCTGAAGTCCCACATCTGGGTAGAACGGTTAGTGGTGTTGCTATTGAAATGGAGCATAAAGAAGGTGTTTCAGTGTTGAGATTTTCTCAATACGAGATAGATCGCGCTAATAAGAAAATCACTTTTAAGCAACCTGTAGACAAGATAAAGCCGGTTGTTTTCTTTAAAAATACAAAACAAAAATAATAAACGAATTGCATTAATGAGCAGTGTTATTTGCTCGCAAAACTAATTGAATTAAGTAGCAATAAGCTGCGGTTCAATAAGAGAAGGCTGTATTTTTTTACAGTGCTCTCAAAATAATAATAAACAGGAGACAACAAATGAAAGGCCTTAAAAAACTTGCTCTTGCTACAGCGGTAGCAGCTGCTCCATTCGCTCAAGCAGAATTAACTTCTATTGACGATGCACTTTTAAGTGAAATGACTGGT
>JAWUXY010000143.1:0-11665 GCA_034111105.1 Bermanella sp.
TTGGTAAAATTTACAGCCGTTTTGAAGAAGCTGGCTTACAAGTTATTGCTTCTAAAATGGTTCACCTTTCTGACGAATTGGCTGGCGGTTTTTACGCTGAGCACAAAGAACGTCCTTTCTTCAAAGATCTTGTTGGTTTCATGACTTCTGGTCCTGTAATGATCCAAGTTCTAGAAGGCGAAGGCGCTGTTCTTAAAAACCGTGACCTAATGGGTGCAACTAACCCTAAAGAAGCTGACGCTGGTACTATCCGCGCTGACTTCGCAGAAAGCATCGATGCAAACGCTGTTCACGGTTCTGATTCTGTTGAATCTGCTACTCGTGAAATCAGCTACTTCTTCAAAGCTGAAGAAATCTGCGCACGTTAATTTTAACGTAGACGCAAATCGTGTTTAGGTAACCCTAAGCACGCGAAGGGGCGGATAGGGATGCATTTTACCCTCCGCCCTTTTTCCGTATTTAAGATAGCTCGATTTTTCGCAGTAGCTAATCAAGTTTTATAGGTGAACACATGACTAATGAACAAAAAAAGGTGAATCTTTTGGGCTTAAGCCCACAAAAGATGAAAGATTTTTTTGTCGAAATGGGAGAGAAGCCGTTTCGTGCTCAGCAGTTATTGAAGTGGATTCACCAAGTAGGCATTGAAGACTTCGACGACATGTCGAATGTTAGCAAAGTCATGCGTGATAAATTAAAAGACTTGGCGTGTG
Organism: Bermanella sp.; assembly: GCA_034111105.1. Taxonomy (GTDB): domain Bacteria; phylum Pseudomonadota; class Gammaproteobacteria; order Pseudomonadales; family Oceanobacteraceae; genus Bermanella. The sequence continues at coordinate 711 of JAWUXY010000143.1, forward strand.
TAGAGTACCCAGAGGTGATCTATCACGACGTTTCAAAAGACGGCACCCAAAAGTGGGTCATGAAAATGCCGGGCGGTTCCAGTATCGAAACCGTTTATATTCCAGAAGGCGAGCGCGGTACATTGTGTGTGTCTTCACAAATAGGTTGTTCATTGGATTGCAGTTTTTGCTCCACTGGCAAGCAAGGGTTTAACCGTGATTTATCGGTGGCGGAAATCATTGGCCAAGTTTACGTAGCGGCAAAGAGTTTTGACAAGCCGGGTGAAAAACGTGAACGCAAGATCACCAACGTGGTAATGATGGGCATGGGTGAACCACTTATGAACTTTGACCATGTGGTTGATGCCATGGACCTCATGATGGATGACTTTTGTTATGGTCTATCCAAGCGTCGTGTGACACTAAGCACATCAGGTGTGGTGCCACGTCTGTATGATTTGGCTAAGGTGAGTGACGTATCACTTGCTGTATCGCTGCACGCACCAAATGATGAATTGCGTAACGTGCTGGTGCCAATCAACAAAAAATACCCAATCGAAGAATTAATGAAAGCGTGTAATCACTACATGAGTTCGCTGCCTGATCGTCGTAAACTCACCATCGAATACACCATGATGAACAAAGTAAACGACGAAATGGAACACGCAGAGCAATTGGCCGTTTTACTAAAAGATACGCCGTGTAAGATTAACTTAATTCCATTTAACCCGTTCCCAAATTCGGGTTATGAGCGTCCTAGTAATAATCGCGTTTATAAATTCCGCGATTACCTTCACAGCCAAGGTTTCATCGTGACGATTCGCAGTACCCGCGGTGATGACATCGACGCTGCGTGTGGTCAGCTAGTGGGACAAGTTGAAGATAGAACGCGTCGCAGTGAGCGCTACATTAAAATGCACGAAATAAACGATAATTCTCCGTCGGTATAATAAATAGAAACTCTATGATGATAATTAAACAAACAACCTTAATTGCACTCGTTATGATGCTGGCGGGTTGTGTGACCGTAATGGACAGCCGCTTTACTAAAAAGATAGATAGTGAAAAAGCAGTTGAAACCTATGTGGCGCTTGGTGTGGGTTATTTGCGTAATGGCAACATGCCACTTGCACGTAAGAAAATCGAACGTGCATTAGAAATTGCACCCGATAGTGCCTCAGCACACAGTGCCATGGCAACCTACTGGATTGAGCGCAATGAAATCGACTTGGCTCAAAAAGAATTTGAAATCGCACTCGACCTAGACGATGAACACAGCCCAACTAATTATCATTATGGCCGTTTTTTGTTTGCCATTAAAAAAGAACAAAGAGGGTGTGAGTATATTGAAAAATCGGCAAAGGATATTGATTACACTGCTCGAGTACTGGCCTATGAAAACTTAGCATTATGTTATAACCACTTTAATCAAGAAAAACGAGCTGTTGAAGCGTTTGAAAAAGCGTGGTCGTTAGATGTGAGCAGCACTATTTCTAGTTTGAATTTAGCCCATATTTATTTACAGCGTGATCGTGTAGATATTGCCAATCGTTGGTTTTATCGTTTTGAAACCACATTGAAGACTCAGCAACTGCCGCACAATGCAGCCAGTTTATATACCGGTGTGATGTTGGCAAAAGCCAGTCGTGATAAAAATGCAGAAGCCAGTTATGCGTTTAAGTTAAAAAAGCGCTTTCCTAAATCTGATGAATACAAGCGTTACCGCGCCAGCCAAAATTGAGTTAATTGCCCACTATGAATAAGCAAGGTCAGTCCCCAATTAAACGCCGTGTCTCTCGCCAAATTATGGTGGGTAATGTGCCGGTTGGTGGCGATGCCCCCATCGCAGTGCAAAGCATGACGAACACAGAAACCTGTGATGTGGCGGCGACCGTTGCGCAAATTAAAGCGCTAGAAGATGTAGGTGCCGATATTGTGCGTGTTAGCGTTCCGTCAATGGAAGCGGCAGAAGCTTTTGGTGAAATTAAAAAATTAGTCAACGTGCCGCTTGTGACCGATATCCATTTTGATTATAAGATTGCATTGCGTGTTGCCGAGCTAGGCGCGGATTGTTTGCGTATTAACCCGGGTAACATTGGTCGCGAAGACCGTGTGCGTGCGGTTGTGGATGCAGCGCGTCATCATGGCATTCCGATTCGTATTGGTGTGAATGCCGGATCATTAGAAAAAGACTTACAAAAAAAATATGGCGAGCCAACACCAGAAGCACTTGTTGAAAGCGCCATGCGTCACATTGATATATTGGATCGATTAAACTTTCCTGACTTTAAATTAAGCTTAAAAGCCTCTGATGTGTTTATGACCGTGGCAGCGTATCGTCAAATAGCGTCGCAAATTGAACAACCTTTGCATCTGGGTATTACGGAAGCGGGTGGGTTACGCAGCGGTACCGTTAAAAGTTCGGTCGGTTTAGGTATGTTATTAATGGACGGTATTGGCGACACGCTACGCGTATCGTTAGCGGCAGACCCAATACAAGAAATTAAAGTGGGTTTTGATATTTTAAAAAGCTTAAAGCTGCGCAGTAAAGGCATTAACTTTATCGCTTGCCCAAGTTGTTCTCGTCAGAATTTTGATGTGGTGAAAACCATGAACGATTTAGAAACCCGTGTTGAGGATATCTTAACACCGCTTGATGTATCTGTGATTGGCTGCGTAGTAAATGGCCCAGGCGAAGCGAAAGAAACCGATTTAGGTTTAACCGGTGGTAGCCCAAACAATTTAGTGTATGAAGACGGCGTACCAAGCGGTAAGTTAAATAATGAAAACTTGGTGGATAATTTAGAAAAAATGATCCGCCGTAAAGTGGCTGAAAAAGAAGCCGCTGACGCATTAATTATCGCAAAAGTATAACGCGATAGAGCTACGAAAAGAATTTAAGGAAATCATTTTGGCGCAGAAAAATATTCAAGCCATTCGTGGAATGAACGACATACTACCGGGTCAAACTCAGGTATGGCGTTATTTAGAAGATCAAGTGAAAGCGGTTTTAGATGGCCATGGCTATCAAGAAATTCGTATGCCAATGGTTGAAGAAACCCGTTTATTTAAACGCTCTATTGGTGAAGTCACCGATATTGTTGAAAAAGAAATGTACACCTTTGACGACCGTAACGGCGATAGTTTAACACTGCGCCCAGAAGGCACAGCAAGTTGTGTGCGAGCGTGTGATGAACACCAATTAATTGCCAACAACCAGCGTCAGCGCCTTTGGTATATGGGCCCAATGTTCCGTTACGAGCGCCCACAAAAAGGCCGTTATCGTCAGTTTCATCAAATAGGTGTCGAAACCTTTGGTATGGCTGGCCCAGACATCGATGCCGAATTGATTGTGATGACGCACCTGCTTTGGCAGCGTTTAAATATTCGAGACAAGGTGACGTTGCAACTGAATACGCTGGGCAGTAATGAAGCGCGTATTAATTATAAAGCAGCACTGGTTGAGTATTTATCTGCCCGTAAAGACGAGCTAGATGAAGACAGCCAGCGTCGTTTAGAATCGAATCCATTGCGTATATTGGACTCTAAAAACGAGCAAACTCAAACACTGTTAAATGACGCACCTGATTTCTTCGATTATTTAGATGAAGAGTCAGCCGAACATTTTTCTCAGCTTCGGGCACTTTTAGATGCCGTTGGCGTCGAATACGAAATCAACCCTCGTTTGGTGCGCGGTTTAGATTATTACAGCAAAACCGTATTTGAATGGGTAACAACAGAGCTCGGCGCGCAAGGTACAGTTTGTGCTGGTGGTCGTTACGATGGTTTAGTTGAGCAGCTAGGTGGTAAGCCAACACCGGCTGTGGGTTTTGCCATGGGGATTGAGCGTTTGATCTTAATGCTTGAAGCCTTAGATGTGATTCCTGAAGCTGTGCATAACTATCTTGATGTGTACTTGGTTGCTGTAGGTGAGGTTACTTCTGGTGCCATGCAAGTGGCTGCGAAGTTACGTGAGCAATTGCCGAACTTACGCCTACAAATGCACATGGGCGGCGGTAACTTTAAGAAGCAAATGAAAAAAGCCAACGAAAGCGGTGCAAACTTTGCGCTGATTTTAGGTGAAGATGAAGTGGCTAACGGCCAAGCCAGTATTAAGCCTTTGCGTGACCAAACCGAACAGGTGAGCGTTGCCCAATCCGACTTAGCTACTTGGTTTAAGCAAGCGCTATAAAAGCAGATTAAATTACGATACAGTCGTTGCTAACAACGACTGACTTTCATTAGATTAACAGGCATTTGTTCAGCCTTAATTAGAATAAAAAATCGGAGCCAAAACATGACCGACATGCGCACAGAAGAAGAACAAATTGAAGCCATCAAAAAATGGTGGAAAGAAAACGGTAAACAAACCATGGTTGCCCTAGTTGTGGTACTGGGTGGTTGGTTTGGCTATCAAGGCTATGAAGGCCAACAAAAACAAGCAGGTGAAGCCGCTTCGGTTGTTTATCAAGAAGTATTAACACTGCAAAACAGCGAATCAGAAGAAGACAAAGGTCGTCGCGCGATTCTGCTTGATCAACTGCAAAAAGAATATAGCTCGACGGTTTATGCACAATACGCCGGTTTATATAAAGCTAAAGAAGCGGTAGACGCAGGTGACCTTACTGCTGCGGCGAGCGAATTAGACGCCGTGAAGAACAACACATCGGATGACGCATTGCGTCACCTTGCAACGGTACGTTTAGCACGTGTGCTGGTTGCACAAGATAAAGCAGACGAAGCGTTAAGTTTATTAGCGACAGATTCAACGTCTGCATTTAGCGCAGAATACTTTGAAACAAAAGGCGATGCATTATTAGCCAAAGGCGATGAAGCCGGTGCACGTGATGCATATAGCCAAGCAGTGGTTGAAGCTCAACGTATTGGTGCCAATAATCCAGTTTTAAAAATGAAACTTGATGATTTAGCGGTGGCTAACTAATGCGTTTATTGTTTGTATTATTGTTGGTGAGCTTAGCAGCATGCTCAAGCAATGATAAAAAAGAACAGGAAGACCTTGGGCCAAAAGCACTGCAAGGGATTGATGAAGAAATTCAACTTTCCCAGTTGTGGCGTCATCAGGTTGGTAACGGTATGGGCAAAGCCTATGCACGCTTACAGCCTGTCATTGACGGCGGCTTTATTTATGTTGCCAGCGCCAACGGATTAGTTGAAGCGTTATCACTAGAAAGCGGTAACCTTGTGTGGAAACAAAACGTTGATGCTGAAATTACAGCAGCAGTAGCGGTACATGACGGCAAAGGTTATGTTGCGACGGCTAACGGTGATGTGATTGCGCTGAATACGATTGATGGCAAAGAAATCTGGCGTAAAAATATTAAGTCAGAAGTATTGTCTGTGCCGGTTGTGCAAGGTGATGATATTGCGCTGCAAACCGTTGATGGCAAGTTACATGTTATCGATGCCGAAAACGGTAAATCTCGCTGGAGCTATGACAGCAACTTACCCAATTTATCGTTACGCGGTACTTCGCAACCAATTTTCCATGGCGGCAGTGTGATAGCAGGGTTTGCCAGCGGCAAAGTGGTTGGCCTGAACACTAAAAATGGCATGGTGCTGTGGCAAGAACGTATTGGCATTCCAGCTGGGCGTAGTGAGCTAGAACGTTTAGTCGATGTAGATGGTCGTTTGCTAGTGAAAGACGACACTTTATTTGTTGCCGGTTACCAAGGTCATGTTATGGCCATCGACTTGCGCAACGGCAAAGCCATGTGGAAGCGTGAAGCATCGAGTTATCACGGCCCACTTAATGGCCTAGGCAATATTTATTTGGTTTCAGCAGATGACCATATTGTGGCCATCGATGATCAAAGTACAAACGAAGTATGGTTACAAGCCGATCTAGAAGCGCGCCAATTAAGTGAGCCCGTTTTATTTGCAAACCATATTGCGGTTACCGATTTTGAAGGCTACATACACTTAATTAAGCAACTTGACGGCACGATCGTTGGCCGTGATCAGTTAGTGCGACCACCACTTCCTTGGGTACGCACCGGCAGTTACGGTATTAAGCATCCGTCACGTCAATTTGATTATGATGACGGTATTCGCACACGTTTACTTGCCCAAGGTGACTACCTTGTGGCGATCAGTAACTCCGGTTACTTGAGTGTGTTTAAGCTCGATAAGTAAGTAACACCATAAAATGCCCCCGCAGGCTGGCTTGTGGGGGCATTTTTGCATATGACACAACCATTCGGCAGCATTTGCTTAACGCTTTCGCAGGCAAAAACTGCTATTATACGCACATATACACCATAGAATCGCACGCCTAATGAATCCTGTAATTGCCCTTGTGGGCCGCCCAAATGTGGGTAAGTCCACTTTGTTTAACCGCCTAACGCGCTCGCGTGATGCCCTAGTGGCAGACGTTGCCGGCTTAACTCGTGACCGTAAATACGGTGCGGGTAAGGTGGGCGAACGCGATTACATCGTTGTGGATACCGGCGGTATCAGCGGCATGGAAATCGGCCTTGATGAAAAAATGGCTGAGCAAAGCTTCCAAGCCATCGAAGAAGCCGATGTCGTTTTGTTCTTAGTGGATGCCCGTGCAGGTTTAACCCCTGCCGATATTATGATCTCTAAGCACCTTCGCACCCTCGAAAAGAAAACCTATGTCGTTGTAAACAAAATTGATGGCTTAAATCCAGATATCGCCGTATTGGACTTCCATGAGTTAGGCTTAGGTGAATTACAAGTCATCGCCGCCGCCCATAACCGTGGTGTTAGCTTATTGATGGAAATGGTTCTTGCTGAACTGCCATCTGAGTTTGATGTAATCGAAGGCGAAGAGGAAGATAAAAGCCGAGGCATTAAAATCTCGGTAGTCGGCCGACCAAACGTCGGTAAATCGACCCTAGTTAATCGCATGCTGGGTGAAGATCGCGTGGTGGTTTTTGACGAAGCTGGCACCACCATGGACAGCATCTATATTCCTTACGAGCGTCATGAACAAAAGTACACCCTAATTGATACTGCGGGTGTTCGTCGTCGTAAAAGTATTACCGAGGCGGTGGAAAAATTCTCCATCATCAAAACCCTTCAGGCTATTCAAGATAGTAATGTGTGTGTGCTCGTAATCGATGCCCGTGACGGAATCGTTGAGCAAGACCTCACTATGCTGAGCTTTGTATTGAATGCGGGCCGCGCTTTAGTTATCGCATTGAATAAATGGGATGGCATGGAAACCGAGCAAAAAGATTTCGTGAAAAAAGAAATCGAACGCCGTTTAACCTTTGCTGACTGGGCTGACATGCATTTCATCAGCGCCTTGCACGGTACGGGTGTGGGTAACTTATACGATTCAGTGAATGACGCATATGAAAGTGCCCATTTAAACATGTCGACCTCGCAACTTACGCGTATTCTTGAAGATGCGGTTATGGATCACCAACCACCGGTTGTAGGCACATCACGTGTTAAATTACGCTATGCGCACCAAGGTGGTATGAATCCACCGATTATTGTTGTGCATGGTAATAAAACCAATTCACTACCAGATAGCTACAAACGTTATTTGGGTAACACGTTTAGGCGTGTACTAAAAATCAGCGGCACACCGATTCGTTTTGAATTTAAATCAGGCGCAAACCCATTTGGTGATACCAAAGAAGAACATATCTTCAATAAATCCAAGCGTGGTGATCGTTTAAGACAAACCGATACGATCCGTCGTGCTAAACACCAAAAGGTGAAAGCACGTAAAGGCAAGGCGAACCGAAAAAGTCAGCCTTAAGATTAAGAGTTAACGCTAACGCCCTACGGGGCGTTTTTTATATGTGCCGAAATAGAGTGCAAAAGCATGACAAAACTTTATGGCCAAGAAGATGCCACCTATCAAGCCGCAGGTGAATATGATGGGATTAAAAAACTAGTTGATGACTTTTACGACATTATGTCTGAACTAAAAGAATCACAACATATTCGTCAAATGCACCCAAGCGACCTAGAAGTATCCCGCGATAAACTCACCCGCTTTTTATGCGCTTGGACAGGTGGACCCCGTTTATATCGTGAAAAATATGGCCCAATATCCATTCCACAAACCCATGCTCATTTGACTATTGGTAATGCTGAAAGGGATGCTTGGTTATTGTGTATGAAACAAGCCTTGGCAAAACAAGATTACCCTCAAGATTTTCAAGAATATATGATTACGCAATTGGCTGTACCTGCTGAGCGCTGTCGTAACGCGGATTGATTTTATACTTGTAATTCTCGATTGTTTAATTGACTTTAGAAAACACAGTGCATAATTATTATGCCTTTTATGAACTTTTTTGGTATTAGAAAACTCGGCCAAATATGCAACTGCTTTTTTGGCTTATGACTGTGGTTGTGTCATTTGTATTTCGCATGATTGCATTCATATGGTTGTGATAATGAGGTGCTTTCATAATATTTGCCTCACATTGCCATTGTTTTTATAATAAATAATATAAATTAGCACAATTAAAGGTTGTTCTGGCCATTCAATATTTAATGACGCAACCGTTCTAGTATGACGGATAAAACCGCTAATGAATGATGTAATTAATATGAAATATTATTCATTTTCTGTTAGTGTGCGCCGAAAATAAAATCAATAGCTTGCACTAGGTTTAGCCAGCGTTCGATTAGATTATAAAGCACACTGCGTTACCCAAGGCCAGTATTGGTATAAATAAGAGAATTATGAAAACTATATTAATTGGTATGGCTTGTGTACTACTCAGCTCTACAGCATGGTCATCGGACTATGTGTGGCATACATCTAAAGTCACAGGGTTGCATATTACTAGTAGTGGTAGTTTTGTTATTAGTCTGCAAGATGGTAATGATAGTTGCTCACCAATCACGGGTGATGATCAATATACAGTCAGTGTAGGCGAAAGTGGCATGCGGGAAGTCGGCCGTAAAAACATACTGGCTACGGTGATGGTTGCTTTATCGCAAGGCGCTAAGTTATCGATTGCTTTTGATCCTGTATCGCCATCTTGTTACGTTAACCGTGTACAGTTGCGTTATATATAGTTTATTAGTAGCAGAATTAAGGATAGAGATGCTTAAAAACACAATCCCATTTTTACTTTTATTATCGAGTGTGGTTTGGTCTTTTGATGATGTTAGCCATACTGGTGTATTAAATAAGGTGTATCCAGATAGTATTGGGCGAGTCGTTCTTTATTTTGATAATGATCATCCGCAATGTAAAAGTGGTACAAATCCCGATTATTATTACTTGGCAGTAAATACATTATCGGGTGTAACACAGGAGGCATTTGATGCAATGTTCAGTACAGCATTGATGGCTGCAAGTATGCGAAAGGCTATCACCATTACCTTTGATACCTCTACAAAATATTGTTACGTAAGAGAAATGAGCATTAATTTTTAATGCTTGGTTTATTCATTTATCATTATTTTAAGGCATAACATGACTTATTTTAAAATACTTACCTTTGCATATCTTATTCTTATGGTCAGTGTATCTAGTGCCGGAGTGATATGTGATAGCGAAAAGTGTAGTTACACCGGAAAAATAACGACGGTTTATGTTAATACTTCGGGCCAAATATTAATCTATCTAGATAAGTCTTACCCAGAGTTATTAGCTGGCGCGCAAGCACTGGGTCTAAGTACAGTAACCTCTTCAAATGCGTTAGTTTTACGTATGTACGCTGATGACGGCTCGATAGACAGCAAACGAGCTGAAGTTGCAAAATTATTCTATGCGAGTGCATTGTCTGCGCAAGCAACAGGTGCAGAGGTAACCATACAAGCAAGAGTTGCTAGTAGCGGTTACATGATGGCTGATCGTATTTGGTTAAAATAGGGATAGTAAATGTTGTTACGTAATATTTTAGGTTTAATTATATTTATTTTTTTGCCGGTTGCCGTGCAAGCAAGTGTCGATTGTAGTGGTTCTCGTTGCCAATATACTGGTGGTATCACACAGCTATATTTAAGCTCAGGCGGCTCAATACTGGCCAAGCTTGATAGGCGTTATCCTGAGCTAATTAGCGGTGCGCAAGATATTGGCGTGAGTGGCGTAACACAAAGCTCAGCTGTAGGGGTTCAAATGTTTATTGACGGTACAGAAACTGAAAAACTAAAAGCCTTAGAATTTGCAAAGTATATCTTTAATACTTTATTGGTCGCTAAAACATCGGGGCGTAAAGTCACAATGCAATTACGCTCGCAAAGTAATGGATACATGATGTTAGATAGGGTGTGGTTAAAATGAAAAAAGTGGTTCGTAGCTTAATAGTCGTTTTGTCTGTAGTGGGTTGTATCATGACGGCTAAGGTCAATGCTTTAGAGGTAACCGGAAAAATCTATCGCTTATATGCAAATGGAGAGAACTTATACGTAAGACTAAAAGATGATAGCTGTGTAACTGGAAACGGCTACTATCGATTTGTTTTAGATTCTGACTATAAACAATATATGTCAGCTATATTATTGGCAGCAGCTAATGCTAATAAACCTGTAACAATAGGTCTAGATGCTTGCCCTTTAGAATCTAAAATTGCCAACGCGTCATATTTAGTACAAGTAATGGAGTAAAGCATATGAAGTTTCTGAGAGGGTTAAAGGGTCATCTCATTGTTTGTTTGATTTTAGTGTTACCATTAATCGCTAAAGCGGATACACAAAGCGGTTTGATAGGCTCAATAAAAGTAACGGACGATCAGGTGGCATTCACGCTTAAAGCGGTGTCGGGTCAAATATGTTTGCAAGCAGATGAACGTTATATATTCGAATTAACTACAGCTGTTAAAAAGTATTGGTCAGCGATGATCTTGGCTGCCAGTCACTCAAACAAAAGAATCGCTGTGCGTTTTGACCAATGTACTGTGCGTGGTGATAAAAAAGTCATGTATATTTTCCAAGACTTTATATGACTCTAATACTTTTTTATTAGTTTTTATTTTGATAGTAAAAAACCATAGATAAATAAGAACAGTTTGTTA
>JAWUXY010000144.1:0-13223 GCA_034111105.1 Bermanella sp.
GCGTCAAAAAGAATACGTGGGTGTGTTAGTGCTTGTGCTTATGGCATCGCTTTCTATTTGGTGGTTTACAAGCGGTGCTTACGACAGTGCCATAGAGGCACAGCAGTATCGTAATCAATACGTGCAAAAGCAAACATCTGCTTTAGATAAGAAAATTAAAGAGATTCAAGAACTGAGAACGAAGCGTCAAGAATTGTTAGATCGTATGAAGTTAATTCAAGATCTACAAGGTAATCGACCTGTTATTGTACGTATGTTTGATGAGATGGCCCGTATTATGCCTGAAGAGCTGTTCCTATCAGATGTGTCATCAAAAGGCACACTGTTTACTTTAAAAGGGCAGGCTTCAAGTAATGATCAGATATCTCAATTAATGCGTAATTTTGATGCATCCCCTTGGTTTGTAAATCCTAATCTTTTGGGTGTTAAGGCTGGGGATAATGGTTATAACAGTTTTGACATGCTGGTTAATCAGTCTACTCCTGTTGTTGAGGAGATTAAATAATGGATATTCAGTCATTAACTGAAAAGATTAATAGCTTTGATGTAAACGATATTGATTGGAATAATATGGGGTCATGGCCGTTAGCGGGCCGTGCAGTCTTTGCTGCTTTGGTTTTTTTTGGTGTATTAATTGGACTTTATTTTCTCGACATCCAAAGATCTATTGAGCGTTACGATCAAGTTGTGGCTCAAGAAGAAACAATTAAGCAGGATTTCGAAACCAAAGCTTTTCGTGTTGCAAATCTTGATGCCTACAAAAAGCAGTTAGCTGAAATTGAAGACTCGTTTGGTAGTTTATTGCGTCAGCTGCCTAGAGATACAGAGGTACCGGGTTTGTTGGAGGATATAACGGCTTCTGCAGTAGGGGCAAACTTAGACATTCGTTCAATAAAGCTCGATAAAGAAACTGAGACGGAGTTTTATACAGAGCTACCTATAAACATTGATGTGGTGGGTGAATACCATGACTTTGGTGCATTTGTGAGTGCCGTTGCCGGCTTAGGTCGAATTGTAACCTTGCACGATTTTGAGGTGGTGCCGGTTAATAAATCGAATGACAAACAATTGAATTTGAAAATCGTTGCTAAGACTTATCGCTATAATGATGAAATGAAAAAGCCCAGTAAAAAGGCTAAAAGGTAGCCGCAATGAAGAAACTATTATTACTTAGTGTTATTTTGTTGGCTGCCTGCAGTGATTCAAATACGCGTGATCTTGAAGAGTTTATTGCTCAGACGACAGCAAAACCAAAGGGCCGCATTGCGCCCTTACCTGAATTTAAGCCCTATTCTGCATTTATTTACAGTGCTTCAGCACTACGATCACCGTTTGAATCACCGGTTGCATTTGAGCAGTTAAGTAGTCGTGTTGATGATACCGTAGATGCACCGAGCTTAACTCGTGCAAGGGAAGCGTTAGAGCGATATAACCTCAGTGAGCTATCTTTAGTTGGGACACTTTCAAAAGATGTCGACGGTAAACTAAAAGCGTTGGTTAAGACTCAAGCAGGTAATGTTCATATGGTTGAGCTCGGTCAGTATATGGGTAAGAATCATGGCCAAATTATGAACGTTACAGATAACAAAATAGAAATAATCGAAGTCGTGCCGAACGGCAGTGGTGGCTGGATTTCAAGGCCTCAAACTTTGGGGTTAAACCAGTCAGCTGGGGATGAGTAATCATGAAAATCATAATAATGAAAAATAGTTTAGTAGCCTTATTGTTTTTGGCGTCCTCATCTTTGTATGCGTCAGCTATAAAGGATGTAGCATTTGCCTCCTTGCCAGGTGATAAAATAGAAATGAAGTTGTCTTTTGATGGTGTGCCCCCTGACGTTTCTGGGTATACGATTGAAGAGCCTGCGCGAATTGCACTTGATTTACCTGGTACGACCAGTGAGCTTAAATCTAAGTATCATAAGATTGGTATGGGGAATGCGCGAACTGCAATTATCGTAGGTACTCAAGAAAAAACCCGAGTAATTATAAACCTAACAGAGTTAACTGGGTATCAAACAAGAATTCAAGGTAATGATCTCATTGTTGTAATTGGTCAGCAAGACGTCGTGCCTGAGCCAGATGTCGGCTTGTTGTCAGCTCAAGCTGGAGCTCAGTATCAACCTAAGAAAAAAGATGAAAGTGGTCGCATAATTGATGTTGATTTTCGTCGTGGAGACCTAGGTGAAGGCCAAGTATTAATAAGTTTAAGTAACCCAAATGTGCCAGTAGATATTAGTCAAGAATCTGGCCGCATTCGTGTTGAGTTTAGCAATGTAAAGCTTGCAGAAGAGATGCGTCGCCGCTTGGATGTGCGTGATTTTGCCACACCGGTACGTTTTATTGATGCAACAATCGAATCTGGTAAACCAGTATTTTTCATTGAGCCGACGGATGATCGTTATGAGTATCTGGCTTATCAAACGGATAATTTATTGACTGTAAATGTCAAGCCTTTAACGAAGGCAGAGGAGGAGCGAAATAAAGAAGAGCGTTTCCCTTATTCGGGTGAGAAATTATCTCTTAATTTTCAAGACATCGAAGTGCGCACAGTATTGCAGATCATCGCTGACTTTACTGGTTTTAACTTAGTGGCTAGTGATACCGTTCAAGGCAGTATTACACTGCGATTGAAAAATGTGCCTTGGGATCAGGCTTTAGATATCGTACTTAAATCTCAGGGATTAGCTAAACAACAAATTGGTAATGTATTGATGGTGGGCCCGGCTGATCAAATTGCTAATCGCCAAAAAATCGAATTAGAGGCTAATCGCCAAGTTGAAGATTTTGCACCATTGCGTACCGAGTTCATTCAAGTGCGTTACGCAAAAGCGACGGACTTATTGGCATTGGTCTCATCAGAAGGTTCTTTGTTGGGTGAGCGTGGTAGTGCCAGTGTTGATGCGCGTACCAATACTATTATTTTACAGGATACTGCTGCTTCTATAGAGGCGGTTCGCAGAGCGATAAAAGTACTTGATGTGCCGGTGCGTCAGGTGTTGATAGAGGCACGAATTGTTGTAGCTTCTACTAACGTAGGTGAGAATTTAGGTATCCGCTGGGGCGGTGGTTACGGTAAGTTGAAGAATGACAAAATATTTACCGCGGGCGGTTCTCGTGCAGCGACAACAGCTTACAATAATATTGTAGTTGACCGAATCAATGGTGATGATCCTAAGGAATTTAATTTTGAGGATGGTAATGTTGTTAATTTACCGGTTAATAGTGCGAATGCCACCACTTTTGGTATTGGTGTGAATGCGTTTGATTATATGCTGGATTTGGAGCTATCTGCGATGGAGTCAGATGGCAAGGCAGAGGTTATTTCTCAGCCTCGAGTGATTACAGCGGATGGTCAAACAGCTCGTATTCAAGCGGGAACCCAAATCCCTTATGAGCAGGCAGCTGCAAGTGGTGCAACGACTATTACATTCAAAGAAGCTGTGCTTAAGTTAGAAGTGACGCCGCAGATAACCCCAGATGACCGTATCTTAATGGATTTGATTATCAATAAAGATGCGGTTGGCCAAGTATTTAACAATATTCCCTCGATTGACACTAACGAATTAGAAACTCAGGTATTGGTTAATAATGGCGAAACCATTGTGCTAGGTGGTATTTTCCAGTCCGAAGATATAACTCAAATTGATAAAACACCATTCTTCGGTGATCTACCTGTCATTGGACGTTTGTTCCGTCGTACCACTCATACAGAAGATAAAAGTGAGCTGCTTATCTTTATTACACCAAGATTGGTGAAGGATGTATTAAGCACCCGCTAGAGAAATATATGGCAAAGCATAATGTTTATTTAGTGGGGCCGATGGGTGCTGGAAAAAGCACCATCGGCCGCTTACTTTCCACTGAATTAAAACTTGAATTTAAAGATAGCGATAAAGAAATCGAAGATCGCTGTGGCTGTAACATACCTTGGATTTTCGATGTTGAAGGTGAGCAGGGTTTTCGTGATCGTGAAGTGATTGCTATTGATGAAATTACACAAGCAAATGATGTATTGATGGCGACAGGTGGTGGTGCAGTGCTTCGACAAGAAAATAGAACGCACCTTAAAAGTCGTGGCACTGTCGTTTATTTAAAAACCTCCGTTGAGCAACAGCTTGCGCGTACATCAAAAGATAAAAATCGTCCACTTCTTCAAATTAGTAATCCAGAAGAAGTACTAACACGATTAATGGCACAGCGTGATCCCCTCTATAAAGAGGTGGCCGATATTACAATTTACACTGACGACCGCAATCCGAAGTTCGTTGTGCAAGAAATCCTCAAGCGATTATCTGAGATTAGTATCATTGAATAATATGAAAACCTTAACTGTCGACTTGGGTGAGCGCAGCTATCCCATATTTATTGGGCAAAATTTTTTAGCGCGTGCCGAACTTGTGAAACCTTATGTAAAAGGTCAGCAAGTCATGATTGTGACTAACGAAACGGTTGCACCTCTATACCTTGAGCAGGCGAAAGCAATATTTTCGGATTTTCAGGTTGATGAAGTTATTTTACCAGATGGCGAAGAGTATAAAAATTTAGAACATTTAAATCTTATTTTCGACGCTTTATTGAGTAAACGCCATAATCGAACTACGACATTAGTGGCCTTAGGCGGAGGTGTTGTGGGCGATATGACGGGTTTTTCTGCTGCTAGCTATCAGCGTGGTGTTGATTTCATTCAAATTCCTACGACTTTGCTTTCTCAAGTTGACTCTTCAGTTGGCGGTAAAACAGGTGTCAATCACGCGTTTGGTAAAAATATGATTGGTGCTTTTCATCAGCCAAATTGTGTATTGATCGATGTAAACAGTTTGAATACATTACCAGCTAATGAATTAGCGGCAGGTATGGCTGAGGTTATAAAGTACGGTTTAATTTGCGATTTGCCATTTTTTGATTGGTTAGAGTCCAATGTTGAGCGGTTAAATAACAAAGATACGGCTGCGTTAGTGCATGCGATTGAAACGTCATGCCTAAATAAAGCAAAAGTGGTTGCACTGGATGAGCGAGAAGGAGGGATTCGCGCTATTCTGAATCTTGGCCATACCTTTGGTCATGCTATTGAAACGGACCAAGGTTACGGGAACTGGCTTCATGGAGAGGCTGTTGCCACGGGCATGTTAATGGCCGCGGATCTATCTGCTCGCTTAGGCTGGATTACTACTCAGGACGTTACTCGTATTGAGGCGTTGCTGCTTAAGTCGCATTTACCCATAAAATCGCCCGAAGGAATGAGCCCTAGTCGATTTAAAGAGCTGATGGCGGTAGACAAAAAGGTGTTAGATGGTAAGCTGAGATTGGTTCTTTTGCGAGCAATGGGTGATGCGATCACCACATCTGATTTTGCACTGGAACATTTTGAGGCTACTCTGACGCACCTGACCAACTAATAATAAAATGGAGGGCAAGATGGCTGACTCAAATAAGGCATCGCCCGACATTATCCTCTTAGGGGAGCGTGAGCAACAACTTGATATGTTGCTGCATGTGCAAGAATTCAGTGCCATGTCGGTATTAATTACCGGCCCTAGCGATATAGGCAAAACAGCTTTGCTGAATGCCGCAATGACACAGTTAAGTGTCCATCATCAAATTATTTCTATTAACGCACTTCAAACCAATCAATTACCTGAACTTATTGATGTTATCTCACTGCAGTTAGGCTGTGCCGCTAATCTTTTAGATCTAGATTCCGAACTCAAAAACATGGCTCAACAGCAAGAAACGCTACACCTATTGGTCGATGATGCGCATTTGATTGCTGATGATGTGCTTCAGTTGTTAATGGAAAAATCGACACAAGAGCATGGTTGGCGGCTTATTTTATGTGGTGATGAGTCCTTAAAAGATCGCCTTAATAGTTTACAGAGTCAATTTGAAAACAAGTTATATCATTTAATTGAGTTGTCGCCTCTGACAGAAGAAGAAAGCGAAGCTTTTATTTCTCAATTATTTAAACGCTCAGGCGTCGATGTTGTTCCGATGAGCCTTAAGGATATGCATCAGTTGTGGCTTTTAAGCAAAGGGGTTCCTGGAAAGTTAATCGAGTTGATTGAGTTAGAGCAAGATAACCAAAAGCAACGTTCTGGTCGCTTACCTCTGGGTCATATAGCCGCCGTTTGCTTAATTGGTTCAGCATTGTTTGTTTCATTCCTTTATCAAGATAAAGACGTTAATCAGCAAATAGACAGTGATGATGCTATTGCAATGCTTTTGGCTGAGCAGAAAGCGCGCAAGGCTGTAAACGATAATTTGGGTATTGCTAAAAGCCATGGGCTATCAAGTGAAGAGGTTGCCATCGACGTTGTTTCTGATGAACCTGAAACAATCCTAGTACCTAAAAAAGAGCGAGTTAGTTCGGCTGGAAGTGTTGCAACGGAGAGTGCCGATGAGCAGCCGATAGCGGTTACTACAAAAAGCTTAGAGAGGGCATCTATACCTAAAAGGGTAGAGACTCTGGAGTCGCCTGTTGGCAAAATAAAGCAAGAGTCTGTAGTTCAGTCTAAGCAAAGAGCTGATTCCAGTAAGCATCCATTGCTATCGGCACCTAGCCAATCCTATGCTTTACAGCTACTTGGTGTGCGTAATGAAGAGAGTGCGAAGGCGTTTGTTCGACGCTTTGCTCGACAAATGGACGGTACAAAATTAACGATTTATGAAACACGATATAAAGGCGAGCCTTGGTTTGTGGTGGTGTATGGTCCTATGGACAATAAACAGCAAGCTAATCAACAAGCTAGCCAGTTATCAAAGACCATTAAAGGGCAGCCATGGGTGCGCCCAATCAGCAAAATTCAGGCGGATATAAGACAGATACGATAACTTAAATTTGAGTTGATCCTTTTCTAAAGAACGTAAACATCCCTGCTTTACTTGATGGGGTAATCCCCACTTTGGCTAATTTATTTGAGCCTACCCTCACTCGCGTGTAGAATAAGCCTCCTTTTGTCTGTTCAAAACTACTGAATCGGCGTCCAAATGCCATATAAGGCATTGATTTATAAAGAATTTTTGATGAGAGCGTCTATGAGAACAGGTCTGTACACACCAGGTGAATTCAAAGACAACTGTGGTTTTGGCTTGATTGCCCATATGGAAGGCCAAACGAGTCACGACCTATTGCGTACGGCTATTGAATCATTGACTTGTATGACACACCGCGGTGGTATTGCGGCAGATGGCAAAACAGGTGATGGTTGTGGCCTACTGATCCAAAAGCCAGATAGTTTCTTACGTCAGGTAGCTAAAGCCGACCTGGGTGTTGAGCTGCCTGAACAGTACGCTGTTGGTATGATTTTTTTAGATTTAGATCCAGCAATTGCAGATGAGCAGCGCGCTGCAATGAATACGGCACTTGCCGCACAAGGCTTAGACGTTAAAGCATGGCGCGTTGTTCCAACTAATAATGATTGCTTAGGGCCGATGGCGGTTGATTGTTTGCCGCGTTTTGAACAGGTCTTTGTTAGCGCAAAAGCCACCCAAACTGAGCAGGCGTTTGCAGTGCAGCTTTATTACGCTCGCCGTAAAGCAGAGATTGCATTAGCTCAGTATCCTGATTTTTATATTTGTTCGTTGTCAGAAAAAACCTTGTCTTATAAAGGTTTGATGATGCCAGTTGATCTACCCAATTTTTATTTAGATCTTGGTGATGAGCGTCTAGAAACCGCTATCTGTGTTTTCCATCAGCGTTTCTCTACGAATACGGCACCACGCTGGCCTCTAGCTCAACCGTTCCGTTTATTGGCACATAATGGTGAGATCAATACCATTCGTGGTAACCGTAATTGGGCCGCCGCTCGTGGCAATAAATTTGAGTCTCCACTACTCGAAAACTTAGAATCTATTCAACCAGTTGTAAATACAACGGGTTCTGACTCGTCCTCTATGGATAACATGCTTGAGCTACTGCATACCGGTGGTATGGATATGTTCCGTGCGATTCGTATGATGATTCCACCGGCCTGGCAAAACGTAGAGACAATGAATGCAGATCTTCGTGCATTTTATGATTACAACTCTATGCATATGGAGCCATGGGACGGTCCTGCTGGTTTAGTAATTACAGATGGTCGTTATGCGGTTTGTGGTCTTGACCGTAATGGTTTGCGTCCTTCGCGTTGGGTGAAAACCAAAAATGGTTTTATTACGGTTGCATCTGAAATTGGAACGCATAACTACAAACCTGAAGATGTGATTGCGAAGGGGCGTGTCGGCCCAGGTCAAATTCTTGCAATTGATACGCAAACAGGTGAAGTACTTGAGGCGGACGAAATTGATAATCGCTTGAAGAACTCTCAACCGTACAGCAAATGGTTGAAAGAAAATTCAATGCGTATTGAATCTAAGTTAGAGCTAGAAAGCTTTCAAGAAAACAACTTAGATGAAGATGAATTAAAGTCCCGTCAAAAACTTCACTTAATCAGCTTCGAAGAGCGTGAGCAAGTGCTACGTCCTATGGCGGAGCAAGGTGTTGAAGGCACTGGTTCCATGGGCGACGATGCGCCAATGGCAGTACTTTCTCAAAAATCACGTCACATTGCCGATTACTTCCGTCAAATGTTTGCGCAGGTGACGAACCCGCCAATTGACCCGTTACGTGAAGCCATCGTAATGTCTCTAGAAACCTGTATTGGTAAAGAGAAAAACGTATTTATTGAAAATGCAGATCACGCAAGTCGTATCGTATTAACGAGCCCAGTACTGTCGCCGCTAAAATTCAACGGCTTAAAAAGTACAGGTAAAGATGAGTTTAACTTTACAACGTTATCTTTAGGTTATGACGCAGGCGTCGACTTAAAAGCAGCTATTAATGGCGTGGTTGATCAAGCGATCAATGCTTCTCGAGAAGGCATAACCGTTTTAATTCTATCTGACCGTAACATTGAGCAAGGCCAGTTAGTGATTCCAGCTGCCATGGCCACTGGCGCAGTGCATCACGGCTTAATTGAGAAAGGCCTGCGTACAGAAAGCAACTTAGTTATTGAAACGGGTGATGCTCGTGATGCGCATCACTTTGCGGTACTGATTGGTTTTGGTGCGACAGCGGTTTATCCATGGTTAACGTATGAAGTATTAGCGGACATGCACCGCAGCGGTGAATTATTGGGTGATCCTCTTCAGTCTAATCAAAATTACCGTAAGGGCATTCGCAAAGGCTTAATGAAGATTTTATCTAAAATGGGTATCTCTACCATTGCGTCTTATCGTGGCTCTCAATTATTTGAAGGTATCGGTCTTGCGAGCGATGTAGTTGATTTATGTTTCTGTGGATTAAGCAGTCGTATTCAAGGCGCAGGTTTTGAAGAACTTCAAGAAGACTTGGCTCGTAATGCAGCTAACGCGTGGAAAGCACGTAAAGGTTTAGATCAAGGTGGCTTGCTGAAATATGTTCACGGTGGTGAATATCATGCATTTAACCCTGACGTGATTACGACTATTCAAGATGCGGTGCAAACAGGCTCACAAGCGGCTTATGACAAGTACGCTGATCTTGTTAATAAACGTCCTGCTGCTACCTTGCGTGATTTGTTAGCCGTTAAAACGACAAACAGTATTTCGATTGATGAAGTTGAACCAGTTGAAGCAATCTTCCCTCGCTTTGACTCTGCGGCTATGTCATTAGGAGCATTATCACCAGAAGCCCACGAAGCATTGGCGCAAGCCATGAACGAGTTAGGCGGTAATTCTAACTCAGGTGAAGGTGGTGAAGACCCTAAGCGTTATGGCACGGTTAAAAACTCCCGTATCAAACAAATTGCATCTGGCCGCTTTGGTGTCACACCGCACTACCTATCCAGTGCGGATGTATTGCAGATCAAAGTAGCCCAAGGCGCGAAGCCAGGTGAAGGCGGTCAGTTGCCAGGCGGTAAGGTTAATAACCTAATTGCCACCTTACGTTATTCGGTGCCGGGTGTGACGTTGATTTCACCTCCACCACATCACGATATTTATTCGATCGAAGATTTAGCTCAGCTAATTTACGATCTTAAGCAAGTGAATCCACGCGCTAAAGTATCGGTGAAATTAGTATCTGAACCGGGTGTTGGTACCATTGCTGCGGGTGTTGCAAAAGCATATGCTGACCTCATTACCATTTCCGGTTATGACGGTGGTACTGCCGCATCACCACTTACCTCTATTAAATATGCAGGTTCGCCATTTGAACTTGGTTTGTCTGAAGCTCATCAAACTCTACGTGCCAATGACCTGCGTGGTAAAGTGCGCTTACAAACCGATGGCGGTTTAAAAACAGGTTTAGACATTGTTAAAGCTGCCATGCTAGGTGCAGAAAGCTTTGGCTTTGGTACTACGCCAATGGTTGCTCTAGGTTGTAAATACTTACGTATTTGCCACTTGAACAACTGCGCCACGGGTGTGGCCACTCAAAATGATTACCTGCGTGAAAAACATTTCATCGGCAGTGTTGAGATGGTGAAAAACTTCTTCCGCTTTGTTGCTGAAGAAACTCGTCAATGGATGGCCGCTGTAGGTGTGCGCTCTTTAGGCGAATTAGTAGGTCGTACCGATCTTTTAGAAATGATCGAAGGCGCGACGAATAAACAACGAAAAATAGACCTTACGCCGTTGCTAGGCAGCGATCTTATTCCTGCTGATAAACCCCATACCGTACAAGTTGATCGTAATAATCCATACGATGAAGGTGCAATGGCTGAACGCATGTTAGCGGATACGTTAACGGCCATAGAAAACAAAACAGGTGGTGTATTTACTTACACCATTGGTAACTGTGATCGTTCTATCGGTGCGCGTCTTTCTGGCGAAATTGCACTGCGTCATGGTAACCAAGGCATGGCATCTGCGCCAATCAAGATTAATTTAACCGGTACCGCAGGCCAGTCGTTTGGCGTATGGAATGCCGGTGGTCTTGAAATGCTTTTAGAAGGCGATGCAAATGATTATGTGGGTAAAGGCATGACAGGCGGTAAGCTTGTTATCTTCCCACCGAAAGTATCTGAATTCTCATCACAAGATGCGTCTATTGTAGGTAACACCTGCTTATACGGCGCAACAGGTGGCAAGCTGTTAGCAGCGGGTCGTGCAGGTGAGCGTTTTGCAGTACGTAACTCTGGCGCGAAAGCGGTAGTGGAAGGTGCTGGTGATCACTGTTGTGAATACATGACAGGTGGTCAAGTAACTGTTTTAGGCAGTACCGGCTATAACTTCGGTGCCGGTATGACAGGTGGTTTTGCATATGTCTTAGATCAAGACAACACCTTTGTGGATAAATATAATCACGAGTTAGTAGATATCCACCGCATTAGTAATGAAGAAACCGAAGGCCATCGTAATCACTTACGCGGCATTATTAAAAACTACGTTGAAGAAACCGGCAGCGACTGGGGCCAAGAAATCTTGGAAAACTTTGATAATTACATTGGCAAGTTCTGGTTGGTTAAGCCAAAGGCCGCCAGCCTAGAACAACTGCTGAAAAACACCCGGACTCGCTCCGAGTAATATTTACGAATAGCGAGTGAGTCAAGCAGAGGTGACTATGGCGAAACGATTAAGTAATGATTTTCAATTTTTAGATGTGGGTCGTAAAGACCCTGCTAAAAAAGATATTCAAACCCGTAAACGTAATTTTGTGGAAATTTATCAGCCGTTCCAACAGGCACAAGCTGGTGAACAAGCACACCGTTGTTTATCGTGCGGTAACCCATATTGTGAGTGGAAATGCCCTGTGCATAACTACATTCCAAACTGGTTACAGCTAGCAAGCGAAGGCAACATCATGGAAGCGGTGGAGTTAAGCCACCAAACCAATACGTTGCCAGAAGTGTGTGGTCGTGTGTGTCCACAAGACCGTTTATGTGAAGGTGCATGTACATTAAACGACGGCTTTGGTGCAGTCACCATTGGTAATGTTGAGAAATACATTACGGATACAGCACTGGCTATGGGCTGGCGCCCTGATATGTCAAAAGTGGTTGAGACAGGTAAGCGTGTTGCCATTATTGGTGCAGGCCCTGCGGGTCTTGGTGCAGCGGATGTATTAGCACGCAATGGCGTTAAGCAAGTGGTATTTGATAAGTACCCAGAAATTGGCGGCTTACTGACGTTTGGTATTCCAGAATTTAAGCTAGAAAAAAGCGTCATGTCGCGTCGTCGCGAAGTCTTCGAAGGCATGGGTGGTGAGTTTCGTTTAAATACTGAAATTGGTAAAGATATCCAGTTCAGTGAATTAGAAGCGGAATACGACGCTGTCTTTTTAGGCATGGGAACCTACAACTACATGAAAGGCGGTTTTCCTGGTGAAGAACTTCCGGGCGTTTATGACGCACTGGACTTCTTGATTGCCAACGTGAATCACAACCAAGGCTGGGAAAAGAATCCGGCTGATTTTATCGATATGAAAGGTAAAAAAGTGGTTGTGCTAGGTGGTGGTGATACGGCTATGGATTGTAACCGTTCCTCTATCCGTCAGGGTGCTAAGTCAGTGACCTGTGCTTATCGTCGCGATGAAGCCAATATGCCTGGTTCTAAACGCGAAGTAATTAATGCTAAAGAAGAAAGCGTTAAATTCTTGTTTAACCGTCAACCGGTTGCCATCGTTGGTGAAGATAAGGTTGAAGGGGTTAAGGTGGTCACCACTAAAATGGGTGAACCAGGTGAGAACGGCCGTCGTCGCCCTGAAGTAGTAGAAGGCTCTGAAGAAGTATTACCCGCTGATGCTGTGCTAGTTGCCTTTGGTTTCCGCCCAAGCCCTGCACCTTGGTTTAAAGACTTTGGAATTGAAGTTAATAGCTGGGACGGTGTAGTTGCACCAGAAGAGCAAGAGTTTAAATTCCAAACCAGCAATGAAAAAGTGTTTGCTGGCGGTGATATGGTTCGCGGATCAGACTTAGTGGTAACCGCCATTTGGGAAGGTCGTCAAGCTGCTGAGGGTATTCTAGATTTTCTAGGCGTTTAAAAAACAACCAGCTCAGTTACAAAAAAAGCACGACAATCTTATGATTAGTCGTGCTTTTTTGTGCTTGTGTCATTGTTAGTTAAGAGTGATGCATAGATAATAGCCTAATTAAAAAAATCATGATAAGAACAAGCGGGAAATAACAGGGAATTTTATGAAAAGTACAATATTAACGTGGACCATGATGGTCCTACTGTCATTACTGACAGCCTGCGGCGGGTCTGATTCGTCAGATGGATCTAAATTCAGTAAGTCAGATGACACCCCTACAGATACAACAGATA
>JAWUXY010000145.1:0-22105 GCA_034111105.1 Bermanella sp.
CATAAAGCGGTAAGTCGTCAGGGTTTTTACCGTCTAAATCCGCTAAGTACTCATTGAGTTTGGCTTCGTCTAATAATGTGATCCATACATTATGCTCTTGTTGGGTAAGGGCTTGCTCGCGCAGTTTTAACATCAGCTCGGTTGGCGTGATGTCATTCTTTTTATACGCTTGCTTAAGGGCGGTAATATTTAAGTTAAACATGTTGAATACCTAATTCTGTTTTAATAAAAATGCTTGTGTCTATGCTTGTGCTAATACGGCGCTGGTGTGTTCTTCAATAATCACTAAGGGTTGGCCCGCTGTAACTGATTGCCCTTGTTGTTTTAACAGGCTGTGTACGGTGCCTGCTTGGGTGGCGTGAATTTCAATCTCCATTTTCATGGATTCTAAAATCATTAATACATCACCAACCTCAACGGTATCGCCCGTTGTCACCTTGCATTGCCAAACACTGCCCGATACTGGGCTGTCCATAGCTTGGCAGTTTTCGGGTAAATGGAATGCGTCTGTATTTAGGTTTTCGACTTCTACTTGTTCAAAGGTGAGCTGGCCATTTTCTTTCCAGCGGGTGAGTTCTGCTTCAAAAGCTTGTTCTCTTGATTGCACAAACGTTGAAATTTCCGTTTTGTTTTTATCTAAAAAGGCTTGGTATTCATTTAAACTAAATTGGGTTTCTTCAATTTTTAATGAGACCTGCCCCTTGGGTAAGGCTTCTCGAATGTGGGCAAGCTCTTCTGGGCTTACTTCATAAAATTTTATTTGATCAAAAAATCTTAGTAACCAAGGTTGTTTAAAATCGTGGGTTTGATGGTAGCGATTCCACATTTGTGAGGTACGGCCAACAAATTGATAACCGCCCGGGCCTTCCATGCCGTAAACACACATGTACGCGCCGCCGATGCCCACGGAGTTTTCAGCTGTCCACGTTCTTGCAGGGTTGTATTTAGTGGTGACCAATCTGTGGCGTGGGTCTAGCGGGGTGGCAACCGGTGCGCCTAAATACACATCACCCAAGCCCATGACCAAGTACTCGGCATTAAAGACGGTGTCTTTCACCGCTTGAATATCGGCAAGGCCATTAATGCGACGAATAAATTCTAAGTTGCTTGGGCACCATGGAGCGTCTTTGCGCACAGACTGCATGTATTTTTCAATGGCTAACTGGCACGCAGCATCATCCCAGCTGAGCGGCAAATAAACCGTGCGTGATGGCACGGTAAGGTTTTCAGTGGTGGCCACGTATTCACAGGCTTGATCAATCAGTTGGGTTAATTCAAGTAGCGTGATTTTTTGTGAATCATAATGAATTTGCAGTGAACGTATGCCTGGGGTGAGTTCTTTCATGCCGGCCAGTTTGTGTTGTTCTAACCACAGCATGAGGGCATGCACTTTAAAGCGACGGGCAATATCTAATTCAAGTGGGCCAAGTTCCACTAATAAAAAGTGATCACCGGCTAGACGACAAACGATGTTGTCATCACCAATTTTTGTTTGGTGCACAATGGGGCTTGGCAGGTTTTCAAAGTCAAAACTGCTGGCGTCAATGTGGGCAGGTTTGAGCTGTTCAATATGTTTGCTTTGCGCTTGCTCAAGTGCTATTGCTTGCTCGTGACTGACTGGAATAAACTGAACTTTACTGCCCGCTTTTAATTGGCCTAGTTTCCAAAGGTCCGCTGTTATCACAGTGGCAGGGCAAACAAAGCCACCTAATGACGGGCCGTCTGGCCCAAGAATCACAGGCATGTCGCCGGTAAAATCCACGGTACCAAATGCATAGGCATTATCATGAATGTTTGATGGGTGCATGCCCGCTTCGCCGCCACTGTGGCGTGCCCATTTAGGGTTAGGGCCAATTAAACGCACACCGGTACGCGACGAGTTGTAGTGCACTTCCCATGTGTGACTTAAAAATTCTTGAATGTCGGCATCGGTAAAAAAGTCCGGTGCGCCGTGGGGGCCATAGATGACTCGCAGTTTCACCACATCCGGTGTTACCAGTTGAGTAAAGTTATTAAAGTCAGGAATATCTTTTTCAGTTAAGCGTGTATCGGTGCATTGTTTGGCAAGT
The DNA here is from genome assembly GCA_034111105.1 of Bermanella sp. Classification (GTDB taxonomy): domain Bacteria; phylum Pseudomonadota; class Gammaproteobacteria; order Pseudomonadales; family Oceanobacteraceae; genus Bermanella. The sequence goes on from JAWUXY010000145.1 coordinate 2,070, forward strand.
TCAATGACATCACCGGTTCTTAATGCACGACCCACATGTCCGCCAAATTGCCCAAGGGTAAAGGTGGATTTAGAGCCTAAATATTCTGGGCATTGCACGCCGCCTTTTACGGCTAAATAACAACGGGCACCTTTGTCTTTTATTTTTCCTATGGTGAGGGTTTGTTCGGCGTTTATATGAATCACTTGATTCATGGGCACAGGTTTGTTGTCTAGGGTAAGCGAAAATTCAGCCCCAACAATGGCCACATCACAGGCCACGTTAAATTTTAAACTTGGGCCGTTGAGTGTGATCTCCAGTGCCGCGGCATATACATTGTTTTCGAGTAGTTCATTGGCTAAACGAAAACTCATGGCGTCCATTGGCCCAGAAGGGGGGACGCCCACATGCCAATGATTTTGACGACCAGGGTAGTCTTGAATGGTGGTTTGCGTGCCGCCATTTAATACCGTAAACGTAGAAGGCTGCACAGAAAATTCAGCCAAGCTATTGGTGAAAATTTTACCCTGAGTGGTCATGGGGGCGCGTAAAATATTTTGCACATAAGGCTTGTTAGTTTGAATGCCATAAATAGTGCTTTGATCTAATACGTTATCCAGTTTGGCAATGGCTTGTTCGCGACTGGCTTCGGTGACGATGACTTTTGCTAACATGGGGTCAAACAGTGACGGCACTTCAATGCCAGATTCGATCCATGTATCAATACGACAGTTGCCCGCTTGGTAAGCGGCATTTTCATGTTGCGGCCAATTCACATGGGATAATAAACCGCTGCTGGGCATAAAGTCTTGTGCTGGATTTTCGGCGTAAATACGCGCTTGAACACTGTGGCCCCTTGGTGTGAGTGTGGCCTTTAATTGGTTGAGGTCTTCTAATTCGCCCGCCGCTTGTTTGACCATGCATTCAACCAGATCAATGCCCCAAACTTGCTCGGTCACACCGTGCTCGACTTGTAAGCGTGTGTTTACTTCTAAAAAATAAAACGCTTGGGCGGCATCATCAAAAATAAACTCAACGGTGCCGGCATTGCGATACTGAACAGACGCCATTAAGCGCTCGGCGGTTGTGTGTAATTCGTTGCGTAATGCTTGGGATAAATTAGGCGCTGGGGTTTCTTCAATGACTTTTTGATTACGGCGCTGCGCCGAGCAATCTCGGTCACCCAAGCTTATGGCTTGGCCGTTACCGTCAGCAAAAATTTGCACTTCAATATGGCGCGCGCGCTGGATGAGTTTTTCTAAAAACACGCCATCGTTAGAAAAATAACTGGCCCCTAAACGTTTAACACTGTCCCATGCTTTTATCAGTTCGCTTTTGTTATGGCAAGCTTGCATACCGATGCCGCCACCGCCTGCGGTGCTTTTTAGCATGATGGGATAGCCAACATCGTCGGCCCAATTAATGGCATCGTCTAATTCATTTAATAGTGGTGACCCCGGTACTAAGGGCACGCCAGCAGCAAGCGCCGCATCACGGGCTTGGTGTTTTAAACCAAATAGATTCATTTGTTCAACGGTGGGGCCGATGAATACAATGTCATTGTCTTCACAGGCTGTTACAAATTCGGTGTTCTCACTTAAAAAACCGTAACCCGGATGAATGGCCTGCACACTGTGTTGTTTGGCAATGGCGATAATTTTTTCAATGTTTAGGTAGGTATCGCCCACCGAGCCTTCGCCTAAACTGACGGCGATGTCGGCATGTTGTACATGCAGGGAGTCTTTGTCGGCTTCGTGATACACCACAACAGATTGAACATTTAATGTTTTAAGGGTGCGAATAATGCGCGGGGCAATGGCGCCGCGATTTGCAATTAAGACCGTATTGAACATAAACGGCTCCAAACTGACGGGTCGTCCCGGTAATGAATAGCTAAATCAGGTCGTCCTGATTTCGAAGTGCGAACACTTATTTTTTTAGGTAATGCTTACGACCAAATCAATACTTCAACTGGGGTTGGGTCATAACCATTACATGGGTTGTTCAGTTGTGGGCAATTGGAAATTAATACCAAGCTATCCATCTTAGCGGTGAGCTCTACGTATTTGCCCGGTGCCGATATGCCGTCTTCGAAGTTGAGTTTGCCATCGCTTGTGACCGGCACATTCATAAAGAAATTAATATTATGAGTAATATCTTCTTTATTTAATTTGTATTTTGGGTGTTCTTGAATGGCGAGCATCCAGCTATCACGGCAAGCATGCATGCAGCGTTTTTCTAAGTCATAACGAACTGTGTTGGATTCAGTTGCACAGGCACCGCCCACCGTATCGTGGCGGCCACAGGTATCGGCTACGATTTCTAATAGGTCGTTATTTAAATTGGTTTTCAACATGGTGCCAGCCGTTAGGTACAAAGCCCCTTGTTCTCGAATGGTGTCCATGGCGCTATAACGTTCGCTCACATTTTGCGCGTTATAAAATAATGTATCCGCAGCTTGATTGCCTTTAAGGTCAACGATACGAATGGTTTCGCCCGCTTTAACAATGCCAAAATAATAATCACCGGCGCTGACTGTTTCGGATGTATGAGCGTCTTGTGGTTGTAATACACTTTCTTTAATCATAGTACTTCTCACAAACCAAAATCGTATAGCGATTATTTTTCAATATATGGGCGCTTTGTGTTTTTAATGCTCTTGTTTTATTCATACTGTTTCTCACAAACCAAAATGGTATAGAGCATTATTTTCAAAGCCCCGTTGATTTTCAGGGCAATGATTCATGCATGGGTCATCTACTCGGATGGGCTCTGCTTGGCTTAAGGTAATTTCAATGGGCGTCTTTGGATATTCATCTGCTTGCGTTAATGGGTGTGGGCAGGTGTGCATGATCACCAAGGTATCCATTTCAAAGCGCAAGGTGACGTGATCACCGGCTTCGCTTTGACGGCTCAGAGATAACTGACCTTCTTCATCACTGCTTACTTGGCTAAACCAATTGACGTTTGCGGCCATGTCTTGTGCTTTTAAATTGTATTTGGCCAGCTCGACTAAAAAACTATCATAGCCATTTTGCAGCCATTGATTACGCTGAGTTTGGTAATCGCGTTTGCCAAATTGTTTTTCAATATGGCTTGCATGGCTATTGCCACACATACTTTCGTGCCAGCCAAAGCTATCTTCAACGATAGAGCAAAAAATACGTCCCATGTCGCTGTACAGACAATGATCTTTGGTTAATTTGAATGTGTGTTGGCATTTCAGTGTGTCGGGAGCGTTATATTTTTCGTCTAACTGATAAGGGTTAAAAAACAACATGCCAAGATTGGCACTGCCATTAATGTCTTTAATTTTTAATTTCGCGCCTTTTCGGACCATGGTGGACCAATGGCTGGCGCCCGGAATCGTGGTTTGGTAAACCTTGTCGTTAACCAATGCGTGGTAGGTTTTTGTAGGTTGTGTCATAGGCTCCTCACTACGCAGACAATGCGTGTAGTGATAATGATTCTTCGATGATTTCTAAGCTTTCCTCATCTGTTTTACCAACAGGTAAATCAAATGTAATGGTGCTGCCGAAACGATTTTGGGCGTGCGGGTCGTGACGGGTTTTATCGAACACCCACAAACGGGTACCTAGATAAAAACCCTCTTCTAAGTCATGGGTTACCATAAAAATAGTAAGGTGATATTTTTGCCATAAATCTAACACTAACTTATGCATGTCTTTACGAATGCCCGGATCTAGCGCACCAAAAGGTTCATCCAGTAATAATACTTTAGGGTGTTTGATCAGTGCTTGTGCGATGGCCAAGCGTTGTTGCATGCCACCAGAAAGTTCATGTGGGTATTTATGTTTCGCGTTTAGCAAGCCCACGGCATCGAGCCATTTGTCTGCTTCATCTAATGCTTTGTTTCGTTGTTTACCAAAAAGTCGGCCAATAAAGCTGGATTCAAATTCTTTTGAAATAGCCACATTGTCGCGTACGGTTAAGTGAGGGAAAACAGAATACTTTTGAAACACAATGCCGCGCTCTGGGCTTGGTTCAGCCAGGATGGGTTGGCCATCTAATAATATGTCACCTTGTGTATGAGATTCTGTGCCCAGTAACATGTTTAAAAAAGTACTTTTACCACAGCCAGAGGTGCCCACCATAGTGATAAATTCACCTTGTTTAACTTGGCAGTTAATATTCTCTAATACTAAATTTTCACCATAGGATTTTTCAACGTGGCGAAATTCAATTTGATAATTAGACATGGAGACCTCTACTTCGCTGCGTGATACCAAGGAAATGCTTTTTTACTGGTTTTCATCAATAACCAATCTAGCAAGAATGCCAATAGGGTTATCCACATTACATAAGGTAAAATGACATCCATTGATAAATAACGTCTAACTAAAAAGATGCGATACCCTAAGCCGTCTGTGGCGGCGATGGCTTCTGCTGCAATTAAAAATAACCAAGCGGTGCCTAAACTCAAGCGCAGTGCGTCTAATAATCTTGGTAATATTTGCGGCAGTAATACGCGAATAATAATTTGAAATGAATTTGCGCCTAAAGTTTGCGCCTTAACCAATTGTTCGTTAGGAATATCTTTTGTGCGTTGATATAAATCACGAATTAAAAACGGGGTAATACCCACAACAATCAGCATGACTTTTGATAGCTCGCCCAAACCAAATGTAATCAGTAATAACGGTAATACCGCCATGGGGGGGATAAGTGAGATTGCGGTAATAATCGGATTTAAGTTAGCGCCAATTAATGGAATCGCACCCGTAATTAGCCCAAGTAATAAACCAATCATCGCAGCGCACACAACGCCTGTTAATAAACGCTGTAAACTGCTCTTGGTATCTTGCCAAAATAAGTATTCGCCAGTGCGCTTGCTTGGTGTAAAGGCTAAGCGGTCGATGGCACTTTGAAACTGGCTAACACTTGGTAGTAATTTATCGTTTGGGTTTTCGGCTTTACGTGTTTCAGACCCCCATTGATAAAGTGCCATGAGCAAGATAAAGGGCAGCACTCCCAATGCTATGGCCAAAGGCCGAGATGGCTTTTTATTTATCCAGCGATTCATAATGCTCTCTTTTCAATTCTGGCAATGGGAGTAAACAACGTCCCTGTTGTTTTATTTTTTCACATCAAAGGCGGTTATAAATTGGTTTTACAATTTACCGTCAGCGGCCATTTGCATGTAAGCTGGGTTAAAGCGAAGTTTGATATTGCTTTTATCGCCAAAGATACCCGCTGGTGTTTCGATACCAATGACACCCGCATCCGGTGCACCATCACCTAATAGGCCGTGATCAAAAGAAAACTCAGCGACGTATTTCATGGTGTTTTTAAGGGCTGGGCTGTTTACAAATTCAACCGCTTCTTTTGCGTCGTAAAACATTTTGGTTGAATCTAATTGCGCTTCAAAACCCGCAAGGTCAGTACCGGATGCTTTACCCATGTGCTCACGTACGGTTTTATCGCTTTTCATTTTGTCCATAATTTCATACCAAGCGCCTGTTAAGGCTTTACCCAATTTTGGGTTTTCTTCAAGAGTTTTGGTATTCACAATTAAGGTATCAATGATTTCGCCGGGAATATTTGAGCTATCAAATACTTTGTTGGCTTTCGGCATGTTTAAAATTTCGCTTACTAATGGGTTCCAAGTGGCAACGGCAGTCACATCACTGGTGGTATAAGCGGATACCAAATCGGCATCAGAGGTGTTGACGACTTTTACATCTTTTTCAGACAGGCCAGCGCTTTCTAGGCCACGGGCTAACAAGTAATGAGAAACACTTAATTCAACTAGGTTAATGTTTTGGCCTTTGGCCGCTTTCATTGTTTTGCCTTCTTTTAAAATAACGGCATCGTTACCGTTAGAAAAGTCACCAACAATTAGCGCGGTAGAATCAACGCCACCAGCAGCTGGAATCGTTAGGGCATCTACGTTTGCCATGGTGCAAGCATCGAATTCACCTGCTGTGTATTGGTTCATGGATTCAACGTAATCGTTAAATTGCACCACATCGATATTGATATCGTATTTATCGGCCCACTTTTTAACGATGCCAGATTCATGGCCGTATTCCCAAGGCATCCAGCCTACATAGATTGACCAACATACTTTGAAATCTTCTTTTGCTTGTACAAGACTTGAAGCACTAAGCGTACTAAGCGCAATAGACGCACTGAGTAATAGACGAGACGTAAATGTTTTCATTGGGTTCTCCCAAGTGATTTAAAAGTTACATACGAGTAATCTTGGCTAATGCCAATCGATTCTCCCGGGCTTTTTTCCCGCCGTGTAACCTTGCTAAACACTTAAGAGTTTAAGGAAGGTCGATAGCTCTCGGACCAGTCACTTTAAAAAAGTCGGAACCCTAGCTATACCATTTCAAATTGTTTTCAGGCTGTGATCATTCACCTAAATTTGGCCATTAGCCAAGACTACCCTGTACTGGTTTTTAGCAAGTAGGGTGCCAGTTTTAATTTTGTTAATAACAGTGGGTTGCAGACATAAAAAAGCACGCTTTATATTAAAGCGTGCTTTTTAGTAGGGCGTGAAGTACTTATGTGTCTTGATTTGGTGCGAGGTTTAGGTGTTAAAAAAAACGTAAATCGCCTTCAATGCCCTCAACGTACCAGTCCATTCTGAGTAGCTCGGTATCGTTGAGTGTATCGGCTTCTTTCACTCTTGTTCTTGAGCGGTGATTTGAAATAGGCCCTGTAAAAATCTTCAGTGTGCCATTTTGAATTGCGGTGGTGGCCACATTTATTTTATTCACAATGTCACTGGGTAAATTCGGGTTAATAGATGCAAGACGAGAGGTGTTTTGCTTGAGGCCTGGCCATAAGTCTTTAGGCGACCACGTTTTATCGATCACTGATTGAATGCGGCTGGCGTATATTTCGCCCCAAGCATGGACCACCGAAACCAAATGGCTGTTAGGACCGAATTCACTCATATCAGAGTGGTAACCAATGGCGTACACACCTCTTGCCTCGGCTACTTGGATCGCAGTGGGTGTATCCACATGGTGCGCAATGACATCGGCGCCGCGATCAATTAAAGCATGAGTGAGCGCTTTTGTTTTTTCAGGTGCGTACCACGCGTTTGTCCATTGAACTTCGACTTTAACGTTTGGGTTAATCGATTGTGCCCCTAAGGTAAACGCGTTTAGGCCGCGTAATACTTCAGGAATAGAATGGGCGGCTACGTAACCTAGACGCCCTGATTTGCTCGTGGCCGCTGCAATCATACCGGAGAGATATCTTGCCTCGTAGGCACGTGTTGCGTAAGTCGATACATTACCACCGCGACGCATGCCGGTTGCATGTTCAAACTTCACATTAGGAAACTGTTCAGCAATACGCTGAGTCGGAATCATATAACCCCAAGACGTGGTAAAGATAATGTCGTTGTCTTTAGCGAGTTTAGTGATGACGTCTCTGGCTTGTCGGCCCTCAGGAACAGAAGCCACAACTTGAGTCTCAATGCGATCGCCAAAGGTTTCTTCAAGGTATTGGCGGGCCAGCTCATGGCTATAGCTCCAACCGGCATCGCCTGCTGGGCTCACATATACAAACGCTACTTTTATAGGTACTGCAAATGAACTGATGCTTAATAATATTGACCAAAAGGCCAGGGTTAATCTCATTGTGGGGTTTGCTCTTACTAAATTTGAGGCGCAATAATAGCAAAAACCTGACCAATTAGTCAGAACTGGTCGTCAGAATAAATATCCCCTAACCATGAGGTTGAATTTGCGTGCATTAACATATCGTTTAAGGCGGCTGCTTTAGACGATTATTTTAAGTTATATGGGCGGTGTAAAAGATAGGAGGTTAAATTATGTGCAATAAAAAACGCCCCTTAAAAGGAGCGTTTTAAACGTAATTACAATTGGCCTGTGGCTTATGGTTATGACTAAGGGTTTAGTTTAGGCGCTTATTTTTTTGGCTCTCGTATGACCCTTGTCTCACTGTATTTGTCATGCCAAGTAAAACCGTTTTTATCGATAAATATCCATAAATAACCGAGTAAACACAAACCAAAAGAGCCAATGGCCACGACAAAACGCAGTAAGCATTGGGTTAATGTAAGAGGGCCTTTGTTTTGATTAAGTAAGCGTAAGCGCCAAGCGCGCATGCCCAATGTTTGGCCGCCGCGACGCCAAAAGTGCATGTTAAACCATAATGTGGCAATGAATAATGCGCTGGGTAAAAATGGGTTATGAGTATCAACGTGTTCACCGCCATTAATCATGACAAAAATGACACCAATGACGAACCAAAGGGCAAGGACTAAAAGCGCATCATAGAGCAACGCAGCAAGGCGCACAAAAAGCCCTGCATTGGTAACCGTTAACGTATTTTGTTGATCAGACATAGAATTCTTAAAAGTTATAACCGAAATCAATAACCACTTCAGCGGATTCGGTGTTTGAGTTTGACTGGCTGTTGGTTAAATCGCCACTGAATCTTAACATAGCTTGGCAATGATACCATGAATGACCTAGGCCAAAATCATAACGTACACCGAAGTTCTCTGAGTTACCTGACTCTTTAAGGTAGGTGTCATAAAATAACCCACTGCCGATATAAAATTGCCAACCCTTGTTCAGGTTTGTGCTGGCGATGATGGAGGATTTTACTCCCAAGTAACGCACGGACTCGGAGAGGTTTAAATTATAGATCATATCATTTCGGTCTTTGTTTTCGATGGTGACAGTGTCGAGCTTACCGCTTTCAATGGCATGCAGAGATGCAATATGGTTTGAATGCTCATGTTGAAACGCGGCTCTTAAGCCGCGGTAATTATGATATTTAGTGTAACGTTTTTTGGATGCATGCTCGTTGTAGGGCTCAGAAACTTCATGATAAACACGGCCAAAGAAAAAAGTATTACGAGTTGCAGGCTTGGCTAATGCTGAACCGTATACTGTGTTGTGTGATGGGGAATGATTATGTTGAGACGGTGATTTTTTAGCCGCTATTCGGTTATTGGATTGTTGAGCTGAAGCCCCTTTGGATGTCAGCTCATTTTCAACGCCATAAGCGTGATTAACGATTATGCAAATTAGCCCTAGACCAGCTAGCAATGCGCGCATAAAAGACCCTTATTATTGTTATTCATACTTTTGGCTGAATTATACATCACATAATACTTCAATTTAGAGATAAGGCTCTAAAAATTGAAGCCCAGCTGTAAATGACCGGTTGTACTGCTATCGATGTTTTCTGAATAGTCTGAGCTATTTAATACGTTGGCTCTAAGCACAACTTGCAGGGTTTTCCAGCTATAACCAAGCCCAAATTGAATGTCGGAGCCACTGGCAGAAGATGAATCGAAGTCATTGGAATAGCTTTCAGTAAACGCCCCAAGACCTGTAAAAAATTGCCAGCCTTCGTATAAGTTTGTACTTAGTATGACGCCTATTTGCACACTGGTGTAATCTTCATCGCTTAAATCATCACCCGAAAATGTGGTGGTATTACCAAAGCGATCGGTCTCTTCTTTTTCGCTGAAGGTACCAATATTAAAGTCAGTATAAATAGCCATGTGTTGATTCGCATTGAGCTGCGCTGCGATGTTTAAGCCGGTGTAAGTGGATTCACTTTCACCAAAAATACTGGAGCTCTTAAGTGTGTGACTCATGGTGCCAATATAAAGGGTGCCTCGTGTTTTGTTTTTAACCTCGGTAACGGGCAGTGGTGTTGTACTTTGTGCAACTTGAGGTGTTTGGGGTACTTGTTGAGCTTGAGGAGTCTGATTAATACTGGGGTTGTTATTAATATTAATGTTCACACCAGACTGGTTGCCATTATTGACGAGCGGTGCTTCTTTACTGATTTTTTCAATATCGTCTTTGTCTACGCTAAACACGCTGCCCCCACTGAGTTGGATTTTGTACTTGCCGTTAGCGAAGTCTTGTTCTATTAGGGTGCCACGCAAGACACTGCCGTCCTTTTTATAGATGACATCCTCTAGTGTGTTGGCAAATGTAGTAGAGCAGGCAATCAGCATGCCTAAAATCCAAGAAGGAGCAAAAAGAGTCGTACTGCGCATGAAAGAGTCCCAGATTAAGAGTGGCTAATCTTATTCTAGACAGTAATCGAAATTTCGTAGGGGAATATTAGAACGAATCGGTGATTAAAAAAGGCGGTCTCATAGAGGTCTGATTCTTACGGTGACGGAGTGAAACAGTGGTGCAAATTGACAGATGATTTTTGCGACTGATTATTATTTGATTTATGCGATGTTACCCATTTTATTGAGCACAAGAGTAAGCCTTATAGGAGATATTGTATGATTTGCAAGTGCAGACGTTGCAAATATATTGATCATACAAAATTGAAATACGATGCTGCCCGACTATTTTTGCAGTACTAAACGGCATCGCGCAAGAGAGTTCAGTTTCGCTTTTACCGGGTGTAAAAGCGAAACAAATAAAAGCATTTAAAAAAACTTAGACACAGAGATAATCTGGCCTTTTATTTTGAGGTCATCTTGAATGCTTTCGATCCCTACCAAGTGATCTTGGAATTGCGGATTATCGGTTTTCAATAACCAACCTTGCCCCGGCACTAGATGCACCTCTCTAATAAGCTGATTGCCCATATAATCGAACAAAAATAAAGCGCCACTAATAAACTGCGTGCTCGCAGTATTAACTAGCGCTAAGTCACCTTTTTTAATCGACGCCATGCCTTCGCTATCGACCTTCACCATTATGACTTTGTCGGCAGAGAGCTCTTCTTTTGACATACGAGCATCAACTGCCACTCGCAGTTCTTCAGTCGCGTTTAGCGTATTGGATGAGTACGAAGGACGTGGCTCTCGTAAAGACAGCTCATAGTCATTTGAGCCACCTTTATTATGGGCTCCCCCAAGTGTTTTAGGGCCTTCTCTTAGTACCAGATACTCCACCGTTGTATTCACGGTTTTAGCGATCGCTAAAGCTTTAGATACTTTTGGTTCACTTTCTCCGGATAAATATGAGTCCAGTGTCCGAGGAGGAATAGAGGATCCATTACTTGTTTCAGCACGGCCATAAGCCATGACGATATCGCGAATATTATCCGCAATTTGTTCTTTCGTAAGCGTAATTTTAGGCATTTACAAAAACCGCCAAATAGTTGCAGCTCATGCTATCCAAGCCCCAAAACCTTTACAAGCAAGCTTGCAGGTTTCTGCTTTGTAGGTCGTTTTATATAAAAATAAAGCAGGTATTTGCAATGCCAGTACTTGCAATTTGTGTTTTTTGTTGTAGTTTTATTGCAGCTTTCTGCGGAAGAGGCGAGTGATCAAAATGAATGAATGGATTCAGCAAGGCATAACGGCATTTAATGACATGTCTAAGTTAAAAAATAATGGGTTATTAACCCTCGGATTAAGGGATCGAAGAGACGAGCAATATCTTCAAATATACCAAGTCATGATGGTACGTCATTGGTTAAAAGGTAGACGAATTACAAAATACAAACAAAGCTCCATACGGTGGCCTCGTACACCGCCATTGTTTGCTAGTCACATCAATATGCGCAGTTTAGTCAGAGTGATGGGGATAACCCGTTGGCCAGTCATGTTCAGCGCACTCGTAATCGATTTACGCATTTTAATACTCATGATTGATGCGGTTTATCGACAGTGTTTTATCTGCCCATTTAAGCACTCATTAAATAAGAGGGGAGCGCACTTATGAATGCCTTACCCCGTTATTTTTATGAAAAGCGTAATACCCAAAATAAACACATTACAACCCAGATATATAAAACCCATCGAGCGGTAACAAAATTGGTGGCAATAGGTTACATCGTTCTAGATGTTCAGCTGATGGGCAGTCGTCCATACATTGAAATTAGATTTCAACAGCGGTGTGAAAATTTAAAGGGCGTGAGTTGTGGCTACCAAAAAATTCATGGAGAGCGTAAGGAAAGAATGGTGAGTCAGTTTTGCCATTGCGATGTGGCATGGGTGCAGCCCGAATACGTGAGTCAACTTAACACAAGGAAGAGGAATGAAAATGGATAACGACATCCAAGAAGAATTTATGACAAACATAAATGGTCATAGAGTTGCGCAAGACGAAGTGCACGAGCAAGACAAGCTGCGAAATCAAGTGGTGATGGGATTAGTAAAAGAAGTATTGCTTTTAAATAATCACCTAGCTGATTTTAAACGACGTTCATTTAACGATGTGGCTGACTTTGTATCCATTGCCGCTCAAAAATATGACATTCAAATTGGTGGAGAAAAAGGCAATATAAATTTGATTAGTTATGACGGGCGATACAAAGTTGTGCTCAGTGTGGCTGACCGAATGGCATTTACCCAAGAATTAGACGCCGCCAAAGCGCTCATTACTCAATGCATAAATGAACGAACCAAAGGCGATAGCCATACCGTACACGCAATAGTGAATCGTGCTTTTAATATTAACGCTGACGGAGAGGCAAAAACGTCTGCGGTGTTAGGCTTGCTGCGCTTAGACATCGACGACGAACAATGGCGTCACGCGATGGGATGTTTAAAAGACGCAATACAAACGAATAATACCGCAAGTTATATTCGAGTTTATGAACGCATCGGTATGAGTAATCATTATCAAGCTATACCTTTGGATATTGCTGCGGTGAGGGTGTAGTGGCTGTAGATTAGCCCCAAGATTTGTACACTTTAAGTATACTTTCAAATAAGCCTGTAATTTCTTTCCTATATGTATTTAGTTCGCGAGATCAAGTACTCTGCCGCCTTGAGTTTGAAGACGAGAAAGCCCTACGTGATTTCACGTTGGGCTTTTTTAATAATTAGGATATTTTGTGCTCCAGAAAAAAGAGTTAATAGTAAGTAATAAGGGACTATTATCGTTATGAATATATTTGTACAGCGACAAATATGCTGTGTAATTGGAGTGATGCTGAGCTTGCTTATACCTTGCCAGTTGGTCAATGCAGAAGGGTCAGAGACAAGCCTTAAAGACACGCTCAAGATTTTTAACCCGTTCAATTATTGGAAGGTTACTCCTGGTGTAGGCCTGCATTTTGTATCGATAGACTTAACAAGAAAATCGGATGGATACATAGCGAATTTATCTGAAGAGCACGGAGATCAATATTTTTCATTAGATGTTGAGTCACCTGCTTGGATGATAACGGATCGATATGGATTATCATTTAGGAGTCAAACAAAAACCTTTCATATTGCTGAACAAGAAGTCCCCCACACTGATTTGGGTAAAGACAATAAGAATGTGAATATAGGAACCAGTGTAAAAGGTTTTTTATCCTATTCTGGGCCGACATTTTTTTGGACGTTAAAAGAGGGGTCTTTTACACGAATGGAAAGAGGCGGTATAGGGGTTGTTTATTGGGATGCACACTTTTCAGGAGATGTAATATTTACTAAAGACTTACAAGCTTCAAAAGAGATGCAAAAAACCAAGCTTGATAGCGTGATCGATGGTAGCTTAGGCATTATTTATTACTACCAATGGCACGGACAGCGTTGGATGCTAGAGTTAGCAGGCTCATTGATTGAAACATCTAATCAGGATTATAGTATGACGCTACAGAGCACAAACCTAGTTTTTGGTTATTCGTTTTAAACATTTCTTAAATCAATAAAAAAGCCCCAGTCATTTCTGAAAGGTGCTTCTTAATATTCATGGTACCGGTGGGCGGACTTGAACCGCCACGCCCGAAGGCAACGGATTTTGAATCCGTCGTGTATACCAATTTCACCACACCGGCACTGCTTACAATATTTGAAGGCTTTGTATTACCTGTTTGCTTGTGTAGTTTTCAGGTATACGTGTATACGCATTTCTGATTTGGACCACACCGGCATCGCTTCCATCAAATTGTTGTAGTTATACATCAACATGATAAGCAATTACTTATCTCTCTTCGTAATAGAAGGTGGCCCGCAAGCCTGAAATAAGTGGCAGGCATCATACCAGTAAGTGTTTATGAGTCAATGGTTTACGCGTCTATTTTATAGCTTTCGTTAATGTATCACCGTCGGGCGCGGGGCGCCCTCATACAAAAATGTACCCTAATTAGGCGGGTAAGAGGGTGCTCTGCGCCCGATATGGTGAGAATCCCAATGGTCATGGCTGAGTCACTTAGGTATAATTCTGAGCCTTTATTTTGCCTCTGGCCTGTTTGAGAGAAGTATGAAGACCAGCGATTTTCAGTTTGATTTGCCCGATGAACTTATTGCCCGTTATCCACAGGCGGTGCGTTCGAGCAGTCGTCTGCTGTGCCTACAGGATAGCCAGTTGGCTCATAAGCAGTTTTTAGACTTGTTGGATCTGGTCGAGCCCGGTGATTTGATGGTCTTCAACAATACGCGTGTGATTCCTGCTCGCTTATTTGGCCAGAAAGAAAGCGGCGGTAAATTAGAGGCGTTAATCGAGCGTGTAACCTCAGATACAACGGCGTTAAGTCATATCAAATGTTCACGCGCGCCTAAAGCAGGTAGCGTGATTTTACTTGAGGGCTTAGAAGTCGAAGTGACAGGACGTCAAGATGCCTTGTTTGAGTTGAGCTTCAAACTTGAAGCAGGCATAACATTGGTCGACTGGTTAGAAAAAGTCGGGCACATGCCGCTACCGCCGTACATGGAACGCGAAGATGAGTTAAGCGACCGTGAACGCTATCAAACGGTTTATAACGAAAAACCCGGTGCCGTGGCGGCACCAACGGCGGGCTTGCATTTTGATGATGCTTTTTTGGCTGCGCTAAAAGCGAAGGGTGTGAACACGGCATTTGTAACATTACATGTGGGCGCAGGTACGTTTCAGCCAGTTAAAGTGGATGATGTGCACAGCCATAAAATGCACAGCGAGTGGTTAGACGTAGATCAAGCCGCATGTGATGCCATAGCGCAAACCCAAGCCGCTGGTAAGCGCGTGATTGCTGTTGGCACAACCAGTGTTCGCAGTTTAGAAAGCGCAAGCAATACACCAGAGGCGTTAGCCGCTGGGACTATTTTGCCTTATACCGGTGAGACTGAGATCTTTATCTTCCCCGGTTACGAATTTAAAACAGTGGATGCATTGGTAACAAACTTTCACTTACCAGAATCGACTTTGATTATGTTGGTGAGCGCCTTTGCGGGTCGCGGGCCAGTACTAAATGCGTATGACGAAGCGGTGAACAACCAGTACCGCTTTTTTAGTTATGGCGATGCCATGTTCTTAACCAAGAACTTACAGGCAAAAGAATTATGGGATAAATAACCGCAAGGTTATCCCCAAGTAAAATACCTGCCCGAGGTGACATAGGGTTTTTTGAACGGTTTAGGTTCAAGCTAATTTGGAGCAGTTATGAGTTTTATGAAATTTGATTTAAAGAAAACCGAAGGCAAAGCCCGTCGTGGCACGTTAAGCTTTCCACGTGGCGAGATTCAAACCCCAGCGTTTATGCCTGTGGGCACCTACGGCAGTGTAAAGGGTATGTTGCCGCGAGATGTTAAAGACACGGGCGCTGAGATTATTCTGGGTAATACGTTTCACCTTTGGTTACGCCCAGGTATTGATATTATTAAAGGCGCGGGCAGCCTGCATAACTTCATGCAATGGGATAAGCCGATACTTACCGACAGCGGCGGCTTTCAAGTATTCAGCTTGGGTAAAATGCGTAAAATTACGGAAAAAGGCGTGACGTTTCGCAGCCCAGTGAACGGTGACAAAGTGGAACTGACCCCCGAAAAATCTATGGAAATCCAAGCGGCTTTGGGCAGCGATATCGTCATGATATTTGATGAGTGCACACCGTATCCGGCTACCCATAAAGAAGCCAAAGACAGCATGGAAATGAGCCTGCGTTGGGCGCAGCGTTCAAAAGATGCCCATGGTGATAGCGAGTCGGCTTTATTTGGTATCATCCAAGGCGGCATGTATGAAGACTTACGTGATGTGAGCCTTGAAGGGTTAAGCGAAATTGACTTTGATGGTTACGCCATTGGCGGTTTATCCGTTGGTGAGCCTAAAGAAGATATGGTGCGCATTCTTGATCACCTAGCGCACAAAATGCCGGAAGATAAGCCTCGCTACTTAATGGGTGTGGGTAAGCCTGAAGATTTAGTTGAGGGTGTGCGCCGTGGTATCGATATGTTTGATTGTGTGATGCCAACCCGTAATGCGCGTAATAGTCACTTATTCATCGATACAGGCGTGTTAAAACTGCGTAATGCTTCAAATAAGACGGATCATGGGCCAATTGATGAAACCTGTGATTGTTACACCTGTCAGAACTTCAGTCGTGCATACCTGCATCACTTAGATAAGTGTAAAGAGATCCAAGGCAGTACCTTAAACACGATTCACAACCTGCATTTTTATCAAACCGTCATGGCTGGTTTGCGCAAGGCACTTGAAGAAGGTACATTGAGCGCCTTTGTTGAAGACTTTTACAGTAAGCGCGGACTGCCTGTCCCACCGCTAGCTGATTAAAAAACACCCAGAATAATAAAAGATAAAGGGAAAACCGCCCTTTGCCTTTAAATTGAAAAGATTAGCCCCTATTAAGGGGCATACCATTTTAATAAAAGCAGTACTCGATAAGAGTAAGGAAAGTACAATGTCTAAATTGACTCTACTATTAGCGGCATTTCTACCAGCCGCGGCGTTTGCCGAAGGTGCTCCAGCGGCGGCTGGTGGTGGCGGTATCGAACAGCTTATTTTTCTAGGCGGTTTCGTTTTAATCTTTTACTTCTTGCTATGGCGTCCACAATCTAAGCGTGCAAAAGAGCATAAAGCCCTTTTAGGCTCACTTGAAAAAGGCTCTGAAGTGGTAACGTCTGGTGGTCTTCTTGGCCGTGTTACTAAAGTGACGGATGATTTCGCGATCATTAAAGTAGCAGAAGGCGTTGAGCTTCCTGTTCAAAAGCAAGCGGTTTCAGCGGTTTTACCAAAAGGCACTATCAAGTCCATTAACGAATAATCGGATTATTCATGTGGTCTATCATCCCCGCCAAGTTGCGGGGATGTGTGTATTAAGCCCCATATAAAACTTAAAACAATAAATGTCATTTGATCCAACTCGTTATTGAGGCAGGGTCAGTCAGGAATCGACTTATGCTCAATAAGTACCCCTTGTGGAAATATCTTCTCATTGTCATGGTGTGTGCGTTAGGGGTTGTTTACTCCTTGCCAAACCTATATCCCCCCGATGCAGCTGTACAAATCACCCCGACTAAAAGTGGTGACGCTGTTGACGAATACACACTCAATAAAGCACTCGCAGCCCTAGATGAAAGCGGTGTGGAATACTTTGGTGAAGAGCTACAAGAAAGCAAAACAGCGCTTATTCGTATTCAAGACCCAGACCTTCAACTACAAGCAAAAGGTTTAATTCAACGTGAGTTGGGTGACAGCTTTATTGTGGCACTTAACTTAGCACCAACGACGCCGCAGTGGTTAATGGACATGGGCGCGGGCCCAATGACATTAGGCCTTGATTTAAGCGGTGGTGTGCACTTCTTGATGGAAGTGGACATGGAAGAGTTCCTCAGCCAGCGCTTAACCGGATATCGCGATATGTTAAAGCGCAATTTCCGCGAGCAAAAATTACGTTACAAGCGTGTTGTCGCATCTGATGATCACCACATAAACGTTAAATTCACAAAAGCAGACACTCGTGACGATGCCGAAAACTTTGTCCGTCGCGAATACCCAGAATTTTTAACTGAAACCCAAGATAAAGAAGATGGCTTTTGGTTAGAGCTGCAATTAAGCGCAGCAAAAATTAAAGAATTTGAAGACTATGCTCTAAAGCAAAACTTAACCACCATTCGTAACCGTGTAAACGAATTAGGTGTGGCAGAGCCGTTGGTTCAGCGCCAAGGACGTAACCGTATTGTTATCGAACTACCGGGTGTACAAGATACCGCGGCAGCTAAAAAGACATTGGGTAAAGCGGCTAACCTTGAGTTTCGTTTAGAAGCGCTTTCAAGTGCCAGTCGTTTCAGCACAGAAGAATATGCGTTTAAAGACCCAACACGTGGCCGTAATGCTCGTTTAGAAAAAGCCATTATTGTAACGGGCGACAACGTTTCAGATGCCAAGCCAAACTTTGATCAAAATGGTCAGCCAATGGTTGAAATTACCTTGGACGGCACCGGCGGTGCAATGATGGGTCAAGTCACTAAAAAATCCCTCAAGCGTCGCATGGCAGTACTATTTGTTGAGCATAAAATACGCACGCGCTATGAAAAGCAAGATGGCGAAGAAGTCGCTGTTGAAGACAAATACGTCGAAAAACGCATTATCTCATTGGCTACGATACAAGGTGTTTTTGGTAGTAAATTCCAAGTAACCGGTTTAGAAGGGCCAGAAGCGTCTGAGCTTGCGTTACTGCTTCGCGCAGGTGCGTTGGCCGCGCCAATGTACTTTGTTGAAGAGCGCACCGTTGGCCCAAGCTTGGGTAAAGAAAATATTCAACTAGGCGTGGACAGCGTGCAAATTGGTCTAGCCATGGTGCTGATCTTTATGCTGGTTTATTACCGTGTATTTGGTTTGGTTGCCAACATTGCATTGGCGTTTAACTTGACCATGTTGCTGGCGGTTATGTCCGTCATTGGTGCAACACTTACTTTACCAGGTATTGCCGGTATCGTATTAACGGTTGGTATGGCGGTGGATGCAAACGTGCTCATATTTGCGCGAATACGCGAAGAAATAAAAGCGGGTTTGAATCCGCAGCAAGCGATTCACAGTGGTTACGATAAAGCCTTCTTAACCATTTTAGATGCCAACATTACCACGTTAATTGTGGCGGTTATCTTGTTCGCTGTGGGCACAGGCCCAGTGAAAGGCTTCGCCGTAACATTGAGCATTGGTATTATTACATCTATGTTTACCGCCATCGTATTAACGCGTGCCATGATCAACATGATTTATGGTGGTCGTCGTGTTGAAAAACTATCCATTGGGGGCGTTTAACCATGAGTCAAATTAAAGATATGAACTTCATGGGCGTGCGCAAAATTGCAGCGGCCTTATCTATTGCGTTAATTTTAATCTCAATCGGTTCACTGATTTTTCAAGGTTTAAAATTAGGATTAGACTTCACAGGCGGCACTTTAATTGAAGTGGCCTATGAAACCAGCGCAAACGTAAACGAGATTCGCAAAACCCTAGAAACATCAGGCTATGAAGATGTCACTGTACAGCACTTTGGCAGTGAAGAAGATGTACTGGTACGAATGAAAGAAGCGTATCGCGCCAACTTGGGTGATGAAGTCCTAGTTGTTTTGCAGGATGCCTCTGAAGAAGAGATTGTGTTACGTCGTGCTGAATTTGTAGGCTCACAAGTGGGTGAAGAGCTACGTGACGAAGGCGGTCTTGCTTTATTGTTAGCACTTGCCGTTGTAATGGTTTATGTGGCGGCGCGCTTTCAGTTTAAGTTTTCAGTGGGTGCAGTTGTAGCCTTAATGCACGATGTGATCATTATTCTTGGTTTGTTCAGCTTGATGCAAATTGAATTTGATTTAACCGTGTTGGCGGCACTGCTCGCGGTGATTGGTTACTCGCTGAATGATACGATTGTTGTGGCCGATAGGATTCGTGAAAACTTTCGAATCATTCGCCAAATGCAACCAGTTGATGTAATCAACCGCTCTTTAACACAGACCCTTGGTCGTACGTTAGTAACCTCTTTGACGACGTTATTAGTATTGCTTGCCTTATTATGGGTTGGTGGCGAGTTGATTCATAACTTTGCATTGGCATTAACGGTTGGTGTGGTTGTGGGTACTTACTCTTCTATTTATGTATCTGCGAATATTTTGTTGTACATGGGCATTAGTCGTGAAGACTTGTTACCACCAGAAGAAGAGGAAGAGCTAGACGACCGCCCATAGCGGTCAGGCTTGCAGAATATAAGGCTCACTTCAGTGGGCCTTTTTTGTTTTAGTGAGGAATATTTAAAATCGTGTACTGGAGAGTGTATTAATTGGGCTTTTCGAAGTCGTTGGACATATCCAAAATCCCTTTTTCGAGCTGGCGCATTTCTCGTTTGACTCGCTTGAGTTCGTTGTCGAGTTATTTGGGGTCGGCAAACGTGGTGAGCTCTAAAAAATTCGC
>JAWUXY010000146.1:0-14403 GCA_034111105.1 Bermanella sp.
AGCTCTTGGCCCAAGTACGGTATCGGTTGCTTTTTGAACGTCGCCATCGAAAGCGGCTAGCGCCAGAATAGGGGTGATAATGCCTAATAAACCTAATATGGTGCCGGTAAACGCAAGAATAAAAGTAAACGGTAATGACCAAAGCCCGAGTAATTTATGTTGGTCGGTTAATAATAATCGCCAGCTTCGTTTAGGGCGAAGCATGACAAATTCTTTGCGCCATTTAACATGTATTAAAATGCCCGCAATAATCGCTAATAACATGGCCATGCCTGCAAGACCAACAAGATAGCGGCCGTAAGGGCGAGGCAAATAAAGGTCTGTATGCAGATGGGTAAGAATTTGACCTAATGCGGAAGGGGACGTTTCTACCTCTTCATAGCTACCTGTTTTTAAATAGAGAGTATAAAATTCACTTTCATCAGAAAAATGGCTCAGCATGATGTGGTTATTAATTTCATCTGGCAGTTGTATGGTTAATTTATCGTATTGAAAGCCGATGTTATTCGCCTCTGCGATGGTGCGCTCAAGGTCGAAGGATTTATCTTCAGCAATCTCTCCGAAAGCTGGGTATTGCCAGTATCCTAGTTCGTGTTCAAACAGGGCGGGTATGCCAGAAAAGGTAACAATAAAAAGCAATATGCCTGAGATGATGCCAACCCAAGAATGTGTATCGTAGAGGCGTTTATGAGTGTGTTGTTTCATGGTGTTTCTCAACTGGCTAAACTGATCATATCTATTGCAAGGGCGGGGACTAACAAAATAAAGATTCTAGTCCAGGCCTTTAGGCCATCTTGTGCCAGGATGGCCCAATAAAATATTGAGGCCCAAAAAATAAAGAAAAAAATTCCACCCGCAAGCACCTGTTCCACAAGGCTACCAAATGGCCAAAGCAGGGTAATGGAGATGGTCAGCGCCACCGTCGCTAAAAAGCTACCGGCTATCGCGGCAATGTTGCGGCTGCCCGTACTGCGAATAATGTTAGCGAACATAGTCGATTCCCTGATAGATAACCCCTGCTAGGCTTAGCGCCGTAACAAGGTATACAGCCCCAGATTGCCATACTCTGAGTTGAACGAAGGTCATGGCGGCGGCCATTAATGCAAATAACCAAATGAAGAAACCGTGTTCAAAGCCCAATGGAACCCCCATCAAGCAAGCGGATATCAATAATAAAACCCTACCTGCAATTCTTCTGTTGTAAGGAATCTTATTGCTTCTGTGTTCTTTCAGGCCATACATTGCATGTAATGCAGGCCAGATTAAAAATACACTGATTGGCATAAGAAACATCCTGACTTGAGAGTGTAGATAGTGGTAGTAATGAGAATGCGTATCATAAAGTTTAATTTCGCATGATCAAGGGCTAATTCAGATATTTCTATCGAAAACAGTGTGATGCTCGAAAACCTAAAGGCTGTTTGTTTTCAGTTAAAAGGTAATCATTTTCTAAGGGAATAAACTCTTTGTAAGTGAGCGCTAGCCTTTACCTTGCCTGCCTGCGGCAATCTCATTTGTTGGGTTCATATTGACAATATTGCACCCATACCAAATAATAATAGTTATCAATCTCATTTGCGATTTAAACAGGGCTGCATCAACTGTGTAATCGGGGATTTATATCGCACGGCTGTCAATTGCCATGAAAACCCGTTAGTGAAATTAACAGGACAAATTTCAGATGAATAACAAGGATGAAAAAAACGTATGAGGATCGTACAGTTAGATTTAATTCGTGGTGTGGCTCTGCTCGGCATTTTTGCAATTAATATTACATTGTTTGCTTATTCTGAAACTGGGCAGATCGAATTTTACAGTCAGTTAGGAGAGTATTTTCCTTCTATGGAAAATGGTCTAGGGTCATTTTTATATGGTCATCTGATGCTTACTGCCTATTCGCTGATTCAAGCACTGTTTTCACAGAAAATGATGACACTATTTTCGTTCCTGTTTGGTGCCAGTATTATTTTAATGACAGACAAATTGGATCAGAAAGATGCAAATTCTCTCAGTGTATTTTACCGCCGTAACTTCTGGTTAATGATCATTGGCGCTCTGCATCTTTTCGTCTGGTATGGCGATATATTATTCGTGTATGCGCTATCTGGCTTTCTGTTGTAT
This sequence comes from Bermanella sp., assembly GCA_034111105.1. GTDB lineage: Bacteria > Pseudomonadota > Gammaproteobacteria > Pseudomonadales > Oceanobacteraceae > Bermanella. The sequence continues at coordinate 2,122 of JAWUXY010000146.1, forward strand.
CCACTAAGAAGGCTTAACGCTAAGACGCTTATCAGCTTGAGTATTCCTTTATACATTGTTTGCATTTTATACATTGGGCCTGCACTAAGCGCACATTATTATGACAGCACTACCGCGGATGCTCATTCGGATTTAAGCTTTGATAATTTAAGTTTTGATAATTTAAAGCTCATTAAATACTTCACGCTTTCTTTGGCCAATATGTTAATCGGCATGGCGTTGTATAAACTCGGTTATATTTTGGGGAAATCGTCTACCAAGGTTTACCGTAAATGGGCAATTTGGGGATTGATATCTGGGCTTGCTTTGCAGGGGTTGGCGTTATTCCTTAGTGAGGTTTATGGCGTTGTCGTTGACCTGAATAATCTGGCCTCAATACTTCAGGCTCTTTCTTACATTGGGATTATTGTTCTATGGAGTCAATCGAATAAACTTTTGTGGTTACAAGTCAGGCTGCAAGCCATTGGTCGTGCGGCGTTGACACATTACCTACTGCAAACACTGATATCGGTGTTGTTATTTTATCCATTGTTTTTAAACTTCAGAGCACTTGAGTTGGATTTTTTACAGCAGGTTTTGGTGGTGCTTAGCGTGTGGGTATTGCAACTATTTATCGGTAATATATTGATGGATAAATTTAAGTTTGGCCCTGTGGAATGGCTATGGAGAAGCTTATATTATTGGCAGCGCCAGCCGTTTCGTCGCTAGCCGATAGTAATATATAGCTAAGTAAAAAAACCGCTTTCAGTGTTTGAAAGCGGGCTTTCCAAAGAGGGTGGTCGTCTGTCAGTTTAAACAGAGCCTTCTGTGATGGCATCCTGCTTTTTTATGATTTTGTGTTTATCTTCTGTTTGCCCCATTTTCCAGTAACTGCTGATATAGAGCTGATCACGGGTAACCTGTTTGTCTTTTTTAAAGTAAGCGCGTAATAAACGCATATTGCTAAACTCACAGGCAACCCAGATGGAAGGGGTGCCCGGTAACCAAGGCAGGGTTTTTACCGCATCGCTCAGTACTGTATTTTCTGTATCCGGATGTGGATTAATCACCCATATAATATCGATACCATCCGGTTTTTGCAGTGATTGTTTATCTTGTTCAGAATGGATTTCAATGACCGCATAGCCTGTTGCATTTGCAGGCAAATTTTCAAGCTGACAACTGATTGCTGGTAACGCTGTCATGTCACCAGCGAATAAAAACCAATCGGCTTCTAGATACGCGGCTTTGACTTTGCCAGGCCCAAACATCTGCATGCTATCACCGGGTTTTGTTTGTTCAGCCCAAGTCGATGCTGGCCCAGAATGTTTGTCCAATTCACCGTGCAATACAAAATCGATATCAAGTGATAAATCGTATGGATTGAATTTGCGTATGGTGTAAGTTCGCATAATGACGTTAGCATCGGCATTAACTGCTTCAGAGTCAGGCAGAGTGCATTTGCTTTTAATCGGAAACAAAAGTTTTACATAGCTGCCTTCATCGTCCGTTTTAAATTCTGCTAAATCTTGTCCTTGTAAGGTGATGCGCTGCATGTTTGGGCTAATGCGTTGGCTTTGCTTGACAGTTAACTGGTAAGGCAGATCTCTGGACATGATTAATAACCTTTAATTCGTTTTGGGTACTATTTATATAACGTGATTTGAATATTATTTATAAAAGGTGATCAGTCATCACGATAAATTTTCATAAGGTCCTGATAATGATCAATGCGACGATCACGCATAAATGGCCAGATACGGCGCACATTTTCGCCGTGATTTAAATCCACATCGGCATAAAGAATTTCTTCTTTGTCTTTACTGGCTACGGCTAAAAACTCGCCTTGTGGCCCTGCAATAAAACTGTGTCCCCAAAAATCGATACCAGGACCCGCCTTGTGTATTTCGCCACTGGGCCCTAGGTCAGATTCATGACCTACCCGGTTGCAACTTAATACAGGTACACCGTTAGCCACAGCGTGGGCGCGTTGACTTATTACCCAAGCATCGAGTTGGCGCCGTTGTTCTGCTTCATCATCGCGGGGATCCCAGCCAATGGCGGTTGGATAAATTAATATCTCTGCGCCAGCTAACGCCATTAAGCGAGCGGCTTCCGGAAACCATTGATCCCAGCAGACAAGCACACCTAATTTACCAACGCTGGTTTGAATCGGCTCGAAGCCTATGTCTCCCGGTGTGAAATAAAATTTTTCGTAAAAGCCTGGGTCATCGGGAATGTGCATCTTGCGATACTTACCGGCAATACTGCCATCACTATCCAGCACCACGGCTGTATTGTGATATAAACCGGCTGCGCGTTTTTCGAAAAGCGAAGCAACAATCACAACATTGAGTGATTTTGCTAATTCACCCAAAGTAGCGGTAGAAGGGCCCGGAATGGTTTCTGCTAAGTCGAAAGCATCAACATCTTCTTGCTGACAAAAATACAGTGAGCGGTGCAGCTCTTGTAAAACAATCAACTTTGCGCCTGCTTCGGCTGCCTGTCGAATAGCATTCAGACTGTCGGAAAAGTTTTGGTCTAAATCAATCGATTTATTTTGTTGAATTAACGCGGTTTTAAGTGTCTTTGTCATATTGTAAAAACCTAAGCAAAAAACTAGGCAAGAAAGCCTTGAGGTAATTGCATGCTAATGCAATGTAAGCTGCCAAATTGCTGGATGAGTGGCAAACAATCTACGGTAATGATGTCGTGCTGTGGAAATGCTTTATGAATTTGCGCTAAAGCAAATGCATCTGTTTCTTTCTGACGGTATGTCGGAAATAGTAGCGCACCATTAATAATTAAAAAATTAGCATAAGTGGCCGGCAAACGCTCGCCTTCCTCATTAAAGCAAGCAATTGGCATTGGTAGAGGGATCAAATTAAATCTTAGCCCATCACGGTTGCGCAGCGCTTGAAGCTCTTGCTCCATTTTATTTAATTCATCAAAGTGTTCGTCACGTTCATCTGAACATTGTATATAGGTGATTGTGTTATTGGGGGCAAACCGAGCCAAGGTATCAATATGGGAATCGGTATCATCCCCTGCTAAATAACCATGCTTTAACCACAGCACTTTTTGGGTTCCTAAGCGCTTATTTAGTTCAAGCTCAATTTTTTCACGAAGCAGTTCAGAATTGCGGTTTTGATTTAATAAACATTGTTCTGTCGTTAATAAATGGCCTTTGCCATCCACTTCAATACCACCACCTTCCAGTACTAGATCGACGGCTTCATATGCAGCGTGTATTGCAGGCTGCTCCAATAATCGTTTATTAATGGCATTATCTAACGATGATTCGTATTTATTGCCCCAACCATTAAAAACAAAATCCAATGACCGAGTTTGTTTTTGTTCATTCACTAAGGTGATGGGGCCATGATCTCTTGCCCAAGTATCATTGCAAGGAATGACAAAGGTGTAGAGCTGGCGTGTATCGATATCACCAGCATTGATGTCGCTAGTATTTAACAGCGCCTGTACATGCTTTTGCAAAGGCTCGTCATGGCAGATCACCACTAAAGACTGGCGCTTTAATACTTGGTGGGCAATTTCAATATATACCGGTTCTACTTCACTTAAATAGGGCGCCCAATCGGTATCAGCATGAGGCCAAGTGAGCATAATTGCATCTTGAGGGTGCCATTCTGGCGGTAAACGAAAAGTCATAACAACCCCCCCTGATGATGTCGCGCTATTGTATTTTTTGATTCGTTTTAAATTTAACCCAGCCTATTGATAGAAAATGCGTCAGTACATAAAGAACTAATAACGTCACTAGAAACTCTATCCCGCTTAGGGATCGGAAGCCAAAGTACATGAGCCCCCAACCAATCAATAACCAATGAACAACGTATATGATGGTGATGTGTTTGCTCCATGTGTACCAGAAGCCGAATATCGGATTGTGGGGCACCTTCTCGACAATGATATTAAATAAGAAAATAGTCAGCGCCGTGAAACCACTGATAGCAATAACGCCACCAGGGCCTGCGCGCATTGAACCTCCGCTGTGGTAGTCGATATTTGTAAAAATGATACCAACACCAATTAATGTGGCAGCGAGACTAAACCAAGCAGACTTCTTCAAAAAATCATTTAAATCATCGGCTTGTTTTAGCCAGTGACCAAATGCCATACCCGAAATAGCATAGGCTAACCATGGGAACTGCGGGAAAAACGCGCCTTCAGAAATATTACCTGCGAGCAGTTTTAATATTTCATCGGCGAAAACATTACCCGTATAAATGTCCCAGGTGTAGGGCGAAGCGAAAGCAATTCCGAGTGCGATGAGCAGCCAATATTTTGGGTTGGGAAGGTAATGGCTTAGCAGGCTGCAGATAATAAAAGCGATGCCAGCAAATTGTAAAATATCAACTACTAATAGTTCCCTGATCGGACTGTCGTTACCTAAATCTTCTTGGTTGATTATGCCGAATTCCAATGAAAGCCACATGGGTAGTGAGCTGCGAAAAAAATTCAGTGCATAACCTGCTAAAAACAATATCACTCCACGTTTAATCGACAGTGATAAATTCTTATTTCCTGTCAGGGTAATAAAAATTCCCATCAGAAATACGAAGCAGCAGACACTGCCGAGCAACACTTCATGAGTCATTCCGAACTGGATTTCGAGCCCATGTACGCAGCCTAGTATCAATGCATAGCCTGCGACAAAAAGAAATGCTATGCGCTTTATATGTTGGGTGCCCGTTGCGTTTGGCGTCAGTAGGATAAGCAACGATGATAAATAGATAGTCGCAACCGTCCAGATTGTCAGCAGCTCAAACGATGAGCCGATTACACTTTTGGTGAATTCTGGAGCACCGTAAAAATAAAAAAAGTGCACCACTAGCATGAACGTAACGCAAATCCCGCGGTAGAAATCGAGTACTTTGATTCTTGGGCTGCTAGTACCAACATCAGTGTAAGTACTAGCAGATAGTGCCTGGCTGTCTATTGTCGAGGAGGCCTTCATGATGTCATCCGTCCCATAAAAAAATGTATTAAGTCAGTTTGTGTGCGAATCAAAAGTTGCATGCTGGCGCCTCAGTAAAGGCGGCGTATTATTTCATAGATAATAATGCTTATCAATTGCATTTGGTTTATATCTAAGGTGTATGGGTTGTTACCAAGTGTCTGTTTTATAACCAGTATTGTTTTGCAGATTAAGAGAGCCAAAAAAATAGAGTTTAATAAATTCGATTCAATTACTAGATAATCTAAATACAAACCATTATCATTATCGGTTCTGGTTTGTAAGGATTAAGTCGTGCGAGATTTTAAAATAGAACAGCAGGCTGAATGGAATATCGAACGTGCTAAAGATACCTATGGCATAAAAAACTGGGGGAATGGGTATTTTGATATCAACCCTGACGGTGAAGTTGTCATCAAAAACCCGAAGGGAGTCTCTCTCTCGGAGTCGTCTTCGGGGCTGTCTTTGATGGAAATTATTGAAGGCTTGCGAGATCGCGACCTGCATATGCCCGCGCTATTGCGTATTGAAAATATAATCGATCATAGCATCAGTAATTTGAATGATACGTTCGGGAAAGTCATAGAGCGACTCGGTTATCAGGGATCGTATCGTGGTGTATTTCCTATTAAAGTTAATCAGCAAGCGCAAATTGTTGAGGAGATCGCTCGGTTTGGTGAGCGCTATGGTTATGGTTTTGAGGTGGGCAGTAAGCCTGAAATGATCGCTGCATTATCAACGCTAGGTAATGGCAGCGATCAGATGTTGATTTGCAATGGCTACAAAGATCAAGAGTTTATTGATCTGGCCTTGCAAGCGGTAAAGTTGGGTACTCGTTGTTTTGTGGTGATTGAGGCACTGTCCGAGTTGCCGATTATTATTGAGCGTAGCAAAGCTTTAGGCATTGAACCTTTGATTGGTGTACGGGCAAAAATGACGACGAAGGTTAGCGGTCATTGGAATTCAACCAGCGGTGATCGTAGTGTCTTTGGATTATCAGCCAGTCAAATTATTCAGGTTGTCGATGTACTAAGAGACAGTGATATGTTGCATTGTTTGCAATTGTTGCATTGTCACTTGGGTTCTCAAATTCCTAATATTCGCGACATTCGTGGTGGCGTGAACGAAGCTTGTCGTTATTACGCAGACTTGTGTCACGAAGGCGCGGCGATGAATTTTATCGATTTAGGGGGTGGGCTGGCCGTTGATTATACCGGGGCGCATTCACAAGAAAGCCAAAGTCGAAATTATTCTTTGGATGAATACTGTGAGGATTTGGTCGAAACCATTATGTCGACGCTCGACGGTTATGGTATTAGTCATCCCACTATTGTTACTGAGTCGGGTCGTGCCACAGTAGCGTATTCATCCATATTGTTGTTTAACATTTTGGATGTCGCGCGTTTTGAGCCTGTCGAGATAAAGACGTCCCGTGATGAAGGGCATGTGTTGCTCGATAATATGCGCGGTATCTTTGAATACTTAAAACCCGCCCGGATACAGGAATGTTTTAATGATGCCCACTATTACCGGGATGAAGTGCGTGAGTTATTTAAGCGTGGTCAGATAGGCTTACGTACCCGTGCAGAAGCAGAAAACCTGTTTCTAAAAGTGCTGCGAGATATTAAATCTTTATTGCCTGAGTTGGATCAAATTCCTAAAGAGCTAGAAGGCTTCGATGAATCCCTAGCTGACATTTATTATGGCAATTTCAGTTTGTTTCAATCTTTGCCGGATAGCTGGGCCATTGATCAGATGTTCCCTGTAATGCCGGTTCATCGCTTAAACGAAGCGCCTGATCGTCGTGCGGTATTGGCGGACATTACCTGTGATTGCGACGGAAAAATCGACCGCTTTATTTCCACTGAACGTGAATATGCCCCCACCTTACCCGTGCATTCATTAAAAGAATCTGAAGAGTACTATATGGGTGTATTTCTGGTCGGTGCTTATCAGGAAACCCTTGGGGATCTACACAATTTGTTTGGTGATACCAATGTGGCCAGTATTCGTTTACACGATGGAGGAGGGTACGAATTTGTGAAAGAAATCCATGGCGACACCATTGAAGACGTCTTGGGTTATGTGGAGTACCAGCCTTGGGAAATGAAATTACGCTACCGTAATAAATTAGAAGCCGCAGTGAATGAGGGTCGCATCAGTGCTCGCGAACGCCAGCAGATGATGAATACTTTCAATGCCAGTATGCAAGGCTACACCTATTACGAAAAAGACCATTTGCTTTAAAAATTTAGAGGGATTTGTTGTGAAAAAAGTAATGATTATTGGTGCAGGTGGGGTTGGTCAGGTTGTTGCCCATAAATGTGCTCAGTTGCCAGAAGTGTTTGGTGAAATTGTATTGGCCAGTCGTACTAAAAGTAAGTGCGATGATATCGCCAAGCAAATTAAGGCCAGCTACGATCGCGATATTGAAACGGATCAAGTTGATGCGGATAGTGTCCCTGAACTTGTGCGCCTATTTGAAAAACACGACCCGTTTATGGTGATCAATGTGGCGCTGCCCTATCAGGATCTGACCATCATGGATGCCTGCTTAGAAATGAAAGTACACTACCTTGATACTGCGAATTATGAGCCATTAGATACGGCAAAATTTGAGTACAAGTGGCAATGGGAATATCAGGATAAATTCAAACAAGCGGGTTTGATGGCGCTGTTAGGTTCAGGGTTTGATCCCGGTGCGACCAATATGTTTACGGCTTACGCAGCAAAACATTATTTCGATGAAATACATACCTTAGATATCATTGATGTTAACGGTGGCGATCATGGTTACCCATTTGCGACTAATTTCAATCCGGAAATTAATATTCGTGAAGTGACCGCCGAATGTCGTCATTGGGAAAACGGTGGGTTTATTACAACGCCTGCTATGTCCACTAACCAAGCATTTACCTGCCCTGATGGTGTAGGTACTTACAATATTTACCGCATGTACCACGAAGAGTTGGAATCGTTAACTAAGCATTATCCTACGCTTAAGCGTGCACAATTCTGGATGAGCTTTGGTGATAGTTACCTTAAACACTTAGAGGTGCTAGGCAATGTGGGTATGACAGGTATTGAGCCCGTTAATTTCAATGGTCATAAAATTGTTCCACTTCAGTTTTTAAAAGAACTGCTGCCTGAACCCTCCACATTAGGCCCTCGTACAATAGGTAAAACCTGTATCGGCTGTGTTGTTACCGGTATTAAAAATGGTAAAGCGCGCACAGTGTATGTTTACAACGTCAAGGATCATCAAGATTGTTACGGCGAAGTGCAATCACAGGCTATTTCTTATACCACAGGTGTGCCAGCCATGATCGGTGCGAAGATGATGATAGAAGGTAAGTGGTTAAAGGATGGCGTTTGGAATATGGAACAGCTGGACCCAGATCCATTCATGGATGATATGAACAAACACGGCTTGCCGTTCAAGGTGATTGAAGAGCCAGGTTTCGATTTGATTTGATCATCAAAAGTGCAATGCGCATGACGACATTACCTAACCCCTTTGTTCAGCTGAACTATGCGTCCCTTGATCTTTTGAATGATAAGTGTTTTTCGATGCAGGTTTTGGGCTGGCTGAGTTCAGAAGAACGAAAGCGCTATAAGCGTTTTGTGAGCAAACAACAGGCTAATCAGTTTCTGTTAGCTAGGACTTTGTTACGCAGTCAGTTGTCAAAGCGAGTGCCGAGTGTGTTGCCTTATGAGTGGGTATTTGTCGTTGATGATTATGGCAAACCGAGATTGGCTGATGGGTTTTCACATTTAAATCTTCACTTCAATCTATCGCACAGTGAAGAGTTGGTTGTCGTGGTGTTGAGTGAGGGATTGGATCTGGGGGTTGATGTTGAATGCATTCATCGCCCTGTATTTAGCATGGCTCTAGCTAAGCGCTATTTTGCTAAAACCGAATTGGCTGATCTGATGACGCTGACTGAGCAGCAGCGAATTAAGCGCATTGCTCAGTTGTGGACCCTAAAAGAATCTTATCTTAAGGCCAATGGTTTAGGTGTAAGAATGCCTCTCGCGAAGTTGCAATTTTATTTTGAAGGGGGAGATGGGCTGAGCGTTAATGTTTCACCCTCTTGGGTTCAATCTTTGCCAGCAGAAGGCGATAGCTTTGTTAGTTTATTTGGCTTGGGGTCGGATTACAGTTTGGCGTTAACCATAGATACCGATCAAAAAGTTGACGCCTCTGTTATTGCAATCCATGAATGGACAGGGTTGAGAGGCCAGCCTTTGGGCTTGCCATGCGAGCTGTTAAGAAAGACTGTAGGTCAAAACTTCAGTCAAAAAATTTTATAAAATGTTATGAGATGTCATGAGTAAAAAATCAATCAATACCTCCCCTGATAGTGGTCCTTTAGTGGCTACTTTTTTCCGTTTTGTTATTCCTTCTACAGTGAGTTTGCTGGCCATTTCTACTGCCAGTGTGGTTGATGGTTTTTTTGTTGGTAATTATATCGGGGCAAATGCATTGGCCGCGGTTAATTTGTTGATGCCGTACTTTGCATTATTGTTTGGTATCGCTCTAATGTTTGCTGTCGGAGGTTCGGTCAAGGCCAGTATCTATATAGGCGATAAAAAATACGCTTCAGCTTCATCTCTGTTTAGCCAAATTCTTTTTTTGGTGCTGGCTATCGTGGTGCTGGCCGTACCGTTGTCTCTTGTATTCAGTGAGTATCTATTTGCCGCCTTAGGTGCGCCTCCTTCGCTATACCCCCTGATGCAAAGTTATTTTGAAGTTTTCTGTTTTGTAACCATCGTGCAATTGACCTGTTTGGTGATGTACTACTTCATTCGTGCAGACAATCGGCCTGAGTTGGGGATGCGTGCTTTGATGTTGGGCGCCTTTATTAATATTGCTCTTGATGCACTCTTTATCGGTGAATTGGGTTGGGGAATTGAAGGGGCAGCTTGGGCGACCTTAATTGCTCAGGTTATTCAGTTGATTTACATCTCAAGCTACTTTTTTTCAGGTCGCAACAAGTTGAAATTATTCTGGCCGATTTTTAAAGTTAAAGAGTTGAGCTTTTGTGCCTTTAATGGTTTTTCTGAATTTATTAACGAATTTTCCATTGGCCTGGTTATTCTTGTTTTTCATTGGGTCATCAGTAGGCAAAGTGGTATCGAAGGGATTGCGGCATTCAGTGTAGTGAATTATCTTATTTATATCAGCTTGATGGTGTATTACGGCATCATTGACGCTATGCATGTATTGTTAGGACATAATTTCGGAGCGCAGCGAATTGACCGGGTTAAGGCATTTATGCGAATCGCTGCAATATCGATTGCGACTTTGAGTATTATTCTGGTGATCATTCTGCACGTTTTTGAAAGTTCAATTGTTGGATTTTTTCTTGAAGATGATGCAAAGGAGGCTCAGCAGTTAGCGCAGAGTTTTTTACAGATTATCTGGCCTATCTTTTTGTTTAATGGTTTTAATGTTCTTATATGTGCGTATCTCACGTCGGCAGAGCAAGCGATTCATTCCAGTATTATAGCTATGCTGCGCTCATTGATTTTACCCATCAGCTTTGCATTATTACTCAGCTTAATGCTTCCAGGTATTGATTTTTTATACGCAGTGCCTGTAGCAGAAGCTTTAGCATTTGTGTTTGCTTTAATCTTTTTTATTAATTACCGACCTGCATTATTGATTAGAAAATTACTTGGCTAATGTGGGATCTTCGCTATTGACTCATCACCAATAGCGTCACCTTTCTTTCGTATTAAATACTTCTTGTTTGACCTGTTCGTCTCTTTTAAAGAGATCGTTATGAAAATTGTTGTTAATCTTAATGTAAATGCGAAATAAAATGAGAATCAATCGTATTTAGGGTGTATAGTACGATTCAAATGGAAATTGGTCAGTTAGGGTTTATATGAAATATGCAGCAAACGACATTGCTGAGTACGCATCTTTTCACGCTTTTATTAATGCTTACTTGCGCGAAATAGACGCTGGAATCTGGAACGATAAAAACCAGTTTTTAGCGTTGTCAGATTTTCCTTATGAGTTAAAGGGAAGCGAAGTTTTAGAACTGCGCTTGTCTGAAAGCCATCAGTGGATTGTGATGGATGTGGCCTATAAATCTAAAGTGGGTCGTCATCATTTTCATGGCGTATATGTGCACACCGAATACGCTGAAGGATGCAGTAGCCCCTGGCAGTCAGCTGATATTATGTATTTGCTGATTACTTTGGTTCGACAAATTTATCAACAACAAAATGATATCGCTGTTGGTACCGTTGGTAAAACTGGTGCTGCTGAATTGGCAGAATCAATAAGAATGAATGAAGTCGAATTGTTAAGTCGTCTGTTAGGCAGTTATCAGACCATGGCATATTTTTTGAGCCAGCGAACAGGTGATGCAGCACTAAGCAGTCTTGATTTTATTAATTCCGAGCAATCTATTCTGTTCGGACATTGGTTGCATCCAACACCAAAGAGCCAGCAAGGAATTGCATCTTGGCAGCAAGCGGTTTATTCCCCTGAGTTATGCGGTCGCTTTAAGTTGCATTATTTTTCTGCAGATAAATCCTTGATTAAAGAAGGCTCTTCATTAGCTAAAAATACCAGTGAAATTATATATTCCGAAGTCAGCCGCTACGATTCGTTGGCGCTGGCTAATGATCATGTTTTAGTTCCTGTTCATCCGTTGCAAGCTCCAAATTTGTTACTGAAAAAATGGGTGAGAGACTTAATTGCTGAAGGGCGCTTGCACTATCTCGGAGAAATGGGGGGCGATTACACAGCCACTTCTTCTGTTCGGACGGTCGCTAACGAAACCTCTGAATGGATGATAAAACTTTCTATCCCGGTAAAAATAACCAATTCATTGCGTACTAATAAGCGACGCGAGTTGGAAGATGGGATGGTAATCGAGAGCTACCTGAAACATATCGGTTTTCTGACTGATCGCCCTCAGTTTAAAGTTGTTGATGACCCTGCCTATATCACCATCAATCATCCCGAAGATCATCAATTAGATTCCGGCTTTGAAGTCGTTTTGCGTCGTAATGTATTTGCGCAAGAAAAAGGCCTGGGCATATGTTCAATTCTTACTCTTGTACAAGACCCAATCCCGAAGGCTGATGGTGCAGCTGGGTCTAGTCTGCTGAATAATATTATTCTAGATCTGGCCGCTAAAGAAAATCGCGTGCTTGATCAGGTTGCACTCGATTGGTTTGATTGTTACTGGCACTGTGCAATTGAGTCGATATTGTCACTTTATGATGGCTATGGCATTGCATTGGAAGCGCATCAGCAGAACAGTTTATTGGATGTCTCTGCAGGTTATCCAAGCTGC
>JAWUXY010000147.1:0-16907 GCA_034111105.1 Bermanella sp.
CGGTTTGTCTTACAGCCGCTTTATTAACGGTCTGAAAAATGCCTCTATCGAGATCGATCGTAAGGTGTTAGCTGATTTAGCCGTTAATGAAAAAGGCGCTTTTGCGGCATTAGTTGAAAAAGCTAAAGCCTCTCTGTAAGCACCAGCTGACAGTTCGACCTTTTAAAGATCGACAGTTACAAGAAATTTAATGTTTAAATTGTCTTGTCTCGAATAGGGGAAGCGCCATAGGCACTTTCCCTATTTTTGTTTAAAAAATTGAAAAATAAAACAATGACAATGCAGGGCGAGAGCTAAGCCGTGTTTTGGCTTATGTGTCACCCGTCTCAAATGTTTTATCTGTATCGCCCTCAATATTGTCATTGTGTGGCAGTGGCTTAGGCCTAAATGAACAGCATCTGTGAAGGTGCTTTTTGGAGCAGGAAAATTGGAAAACCTACAGAATTTGGTAACCGAAGCACTGGCAAAAGTAGAGCAAGCGCAAGACGTGCAAGCGCTAGATCAAGTGCGTGTCGACTACCTAGGCAAAAAGGGTGTGCTAACGGCGCAGCTTAAAACGCTTGGTAAATTAAGTAATGAAGAGCGCCCAGCAGCTGGCGCGAAGATTAACGAAGCCAAGCAGCAAGTAGAAGACGCAATTCGGGCTAAAAAAGCGGAATTAGAAAATGCGGCACTTGCTGAAAAGCTCAAGTCTGAAAGCATTGATGTCACACTACCGGGTCGTGGTCAGCAAGCTGGTGGCCTGCATCCTGTTACACGTACCTTGCAGCGTATTGAAAACTTCTTTAAACACGCGGGCTATAATGTCGCGGTGGGCCCAGAAGTGGAAGACAATTTCCATAACTTCGATGCGCTGAATATTCCTGCGCACCATCCTGCTCGCGCTATGCATGACACCTTTTATTTTGATGCGCAGCAATTACTGCGTACCCATACTTCGCCTGTGCAAATTCGTACGATGGAAGCACAAGAGCCGCCTATTCGTATTATCTGTCCGGGTCGTGTTTATCGTTGTGATTCAGACCAAACACATACGCCTATGTTTCATCAGGTAGAAGGTTTATTGGTTGATAAAAAAGTAAGCTTTGCGGATCTAAAAGGCACGGTAGAAGAATTTTTGCGTACCTTCTTTGAAGATGACAACTTAAGTGTGCGTTTTCGTCCATCTTATTTCCCATTCACTGAGCCTTCCGCTGAGTTTGATATTCAATGGGCATCAAGTAAAACGGGTTGGTTAGAGGTAGGTGGTTGCGGTATGGTGCATCCAAATGTGTTGCAAGCCAGTGGTGTGGATCCTGAGCAATACATGGGCTTTGCCTTCGGTCTAGGGGTAGAGCGCCTAGCTATGTTGCGTTATGGCGTGAACGATTTGCGTTTGTTCTTTGAAAATGATGTGAAATTCTTAGAACAGTTTAATTAATACTTGTTTTTATCGCCCGCAAGCGGCCTCCCACATGTTTTGATTTAGGTGGTACTTGTGGGAGGGCGCACCCAAAGCATTCGCTTCTCTCATGGGGCATGCTACTTGCGCGCGACAAATTTTAAAGAATTCAGGAAACATAATTATGAAATTCAGTGAAAGTTGGTTAAGAGAATGGGTTAGTCCAAACCTAACCACCGATGAACTTGTTGAGCAAGTGACTATGGCGGGTTTAGAAGTAGATGCCGTCGATCCCGTTGCGGGTGAGTTCAGTGGAATTGTAGTTGCGCAAGTGGTGAAATGTGAACAACACCCTGATGCAGACAAATTAAGATTATGCCAAGTAACCGATGGCGCGGATACATTCCAAATAGTGTGCGGAGCACCGAATGTACGTGAAGGCTTAAAAGTACCAATGGCAAAAATTGGTGCAGTATTGCCAACGCCAGACGGTAAAGGTTTCAAAATTAAGAAAGCTAAATTACGCGGCGTAGAAAGCCACGGCATGTTATGCGCTGAAGCCGAACTGGGTATGTCAGAACAGTCTGATGGCTTAATGGAGTTGGCAGCGGATGCGCCGGTTGGTCAAGACGTTCGCGAATACTTAAATCTTGATGATGCCATCATCGAAGTGGATTTAACCCCAAACCGTGCAGACTGTTTAAGTGTTAAAGGTTTAGCACGTGAAGTAGGAACATTAAACAATGTGGATGTTAAGCCATTCAACATTGAAGTAATGGCCGCGCAAATTAACGATACGATACCGGTTATTTTATCTGCATCACAAGCGTGCCCTAAGTATGTGGGTCGTGTTGTAAAAGGGGTTGATGTAACGGCGACGACACCATTATGGATGGTTGAAAAACTGCGTCGCAGTGGTGTTCGCTCAATTGATCCGATTGTGGATGTCACCAACTATGTTCTTTTAGAGCTAGGCCAACCAATGCATGCATTCGATTTGGCTAAAATCGATGGCGGCATAAATGTTCGCATGGCGGCCGATAAAGAAAAGCTTACATTGTTAGATGGTCAAGAAATTGAATTAAGCAGCGACACCTTGGTAATTGCCGATAACTCAAAAGCATTGGCTATTGCGGGTGTTATGGGCGGCGAGCATTCTGGTGTGAATACTGAAACCAAAGACGTTTTCTTAGAGGTGGCTTACTTCGATCCGATCGTCATTGCTGGTAAAGCGCGTAATTATGGTTTGCATACCGATTCCTCTCACCGTTTTGAGCGTGGTGTGGATTACCGTTTACAAAATGACGCCATGGAGCGTGCAACTCAGCTAATCGTTGAAATTTGTGGCGGCCAAGCGGGTCCTGTTGTGAATACTGAAGATGAAGCAGCCATGCCAGTTGAGGCAACGGTTGAACTACGCGCGCAACGAGTGGTTGATGTATTGGCATTGGAATTACCAGCGACAGAAATCGAAACCATGCTGACTCGTTTAGGTATGACAGTAACAGCCAATACAACTGGCTGGACAGTGAATGTGCCAAGCTATCGCTTTGATATCAGCATTGAAGCGGACTTGATTGAAGAAATTGCTCGTATTCACGGCTACAACAACCTGCCAGTTACCACGCCGATGGCAGCTCTGGATCTGCAAAGTGAGCCTGAAGTGATTACCCCGATTAACACCCTTAAGCAGTTTTGGGTGAGCCGTGGTTATCAAGAAGCGATTACTTACAGCTTCGTTGACCCTAAAGTGCAAAAGTTGGTTGATCCGCAAGTTGATGGTTTGACATTGGCGAACCCAATTTCAGCCGATATGGCGGTGATGCGCTCTACTTTGTGGGTAGGCTTAATCAAAGCCGCTGAGCACAATCTTAAACGTCAGCAATCCGATGTACGTTTATTCGAAACCGGTTTGCGCTTTGTACCAAGCGGCGACGAACTTACCCAAGAGCCAATGTTAGCGGGCTTGGTTTGTGGTAGTCGTTTTTCTATGGGTTGGTCAAATGGCTCTGAGAAAGTGGATTTCTATGACCTTAAAGGGGATTTAGAAGCCATGCTAAGCATCAATGGTGATACTGAGTATCGCTTTACTGCAGGGGAGCATCCAGCGCTGCACCCAGGTCAGTGCGCGGCTGTTTTTAAAGGTGATAAGCAGGTTGGTCTATTAGGTGCTTTGCATCCGGTATTGCAAAAGCAACTGGGCATTAAAGCGCCATTGTTCGTATTTGAGCTGTTATTGAATGACGTGACGTTGGGACAACTACCACAATTTGCGTCCGTTTCTAAATTCCCTGAGGTAAGTCGTGATTTGGCCTTCATAGTAGAAGAAGACGTTCATTGGTCTCAAGTGGAGCAAATCATTGGCGAACAAGCAGGTGAAAGCCTGACAAATGTCACACTTTTTGACGTGTATCGCGGCCAAGGTATTGAAAATGGTAGAAAAAGTCTTGCTTTAGGCTTGACGTGGCAAGATCCTTCACGCACTCTTAATGATGAAGAAATAACCAGTTCGGTTGACAAAATCGTCGCTAAACTGGCTGAAGGATTAGGTGCCCAACTACGAGGTTAACATGACCGCGATCACCAAGGCTGATATGGCAGAGAAGCTATTTGACGAACTTGGAATAAATAAGCGCGAAGCCAAAGAAATGGTAGATGTCTTTTTTGAAGAGATTCGTACTTGTTTGACCGAGAAAGAACAAGTTAAGCTTTCTGGATTTGGAAATTTTGATTTAAGAGAAAAACGCCAGCGTCCTGGGCGTAACCCTAAAACCGGTGAAGAGATTCCGATTTCTGCCCGTTGTGTGGTGACGTTTAGACCCGGTCAAAAATTAAAAGTACAAGTTGAGGCCTATAACGAAGAATAATTTCGTTGTTGTTTGGTGAAAAAAAGAGCAGCCTAGGTTGCTCTTTTTTATGTCTGTTATTTACAGATTAAGTTATTTGATTAATTTAAACGTTTGGTTGAAATGTTTATTTGGCCGTATTGTTTACATTATGTTTATCACGGGCATAAAAAAACCAATTGATTGCTCAATTGGTTTTAGAGGTTAACTTGGTTATGTGCTTGTTAGCGTCCCGCTTTTAAGTTCGCCCAAAAACGAGTTTGTAGTTTGCTAATCTTAGGTCCGTGAACCGTAA
The DNA here is from genome assembly GCA_034111105.1 of Bermanella sp. GTDB lineage: Bacteria > Pseudomonadota > Gammaproteobacteria > Pseudomonadales > Oceanobacteraceae > Bermanella. The sequence continues at coordinate 4,523 of JAWUXY010000147.1, forward strand.
GTGGGAATAGCTTAGCTTGTACCTCTTCGCTTGGGTAAATGCTCGGGTTAGACGAGATTTCTTCATCTAAAAGCGCTTTAGACGCTGGTACACCATTTGGATACCAAACATAGTTTGAAATATCCGCCATCACTTTAGGGTCTAATAAGTAGTTAATGAACTTGTAAGCATTATCAGCATTTTTTGCTTCTTTTGGTATGGTTAGCATATCAAACCACACTGATGTGCCTTCAACTGGAATCGTATACGCTATTTCAACACCATTTTCAGCTTCATCTGCACGATCCATTGCTTGCAAAATATCACCAGACCAGCCAATTGCGACACAGATGTCACCGTTGGCTAAATTACTAATGTATTGCGAAGAATGGAACTGAGTAATAGAAGGGCGAATGGCTTTTAAGAGTTGCGTCGCCTTACTATCTTTATAGTCAGCAGGATTTTTAGAACCAGGATCCATGCCTACATAATGTAAGGCAAGCGGCAAAATCTCATCCGCGCTATCTAGCACCGATACACCACAGCCTTTTAGCTTGGCAAGATTCTCTGGTTTAAATACCAAGTCCCAGCTATTAACGGGAGCGTCTTTACCGAGTGCTTTTTCAACAAGCTTAACATTGTAGCCAATGCCTGTTGTGCCCCATAAATAAGGGATGCCGTATTTATTACCTGCGTCTAGCCCAGATAGCGTTTTCATTAGACCTTTATCTAAGCCCTTATAGTTCGACAATTTAGTACGATCTAAAGGTTGGAATACACCAGCCTGAATTTGGCGAGCCATGAACGTAGCAGAAGGCACTACGATGTCATAGCCGGAGTTACCGGCTAGCATTTTCGCTTCTAATACTTCGTTACTGTCGAAAACATCGGCGACCACCTTGATGCCTGTCTTTTTTTCAAAGTCGGCAATGGTGTTTTCAGCGATGTAGTCAGACCAGTTATAAAAGTTTAATACGTTTTCTGCGTAAGCAGAAAAACTGGTGGCTAAACCTAACGCGAGTGCGGCTGCCGTCTTTTTAACGTGCGGCAAAGTGTATGCTTTCATCGAGTCTACCTCTTGGTTGTGTGTTTTATATTATTATTCGATTTTTATTATTATTTCACGAGGCCATTTTGATTAATTAAACATTTAAAAGTAAGAATTCACGTTCCCATGAACTGATTACTTCATTAAATGTTTCGAATTCTTTACGCTTAACACCAATATAGGCATCGACGAAAGATTTACCCATGATGTCGGTTAGCTCAGGGCAATCCTCAAGCATACGTAAACCTTCTTCCAGTGTACGTGCAATCTCAACTTCATCATCAGGTGATGTTGATGTAGGCGCAGTTGGTTTTAGTTTTTCTTTCATACCAAGGTAACCACAGGCTAGGCTTGCTGCAATGGCAAGATACGGATTACTGTCGGCACCAGGAAAGCGATTTTCAATGCGTGTGGCTTCGGCTTCGGCTTCAGGTACACGAAGGCCCGCTGTACGGTTATCGATGCCCCAGTTCATGTTAATCGGCGCTGCGATTTCAGGTGCAAATCGACGGTATGAATTCACATTCGGTGCAAAGAAACTAATGGCACTGCCCGTGTATTTTTGTAAGCCACCAATGTAGTTCATGAAAACATCGCTGTAGCTACCATCTTCGTTAGCGAAGATATTATTACCGGTTTTCACATCTAATAGGCTTTGGTGAATATGCATAGAGCTGCCCGGCTCTTTTTGCATAGGCTTGGCCATAAACGTAGAGTAGATACCATGCTTTAATGCCGTTTCACGTAATGTGCGCTTGAATACGAACACTTGGTCGGCGAGACTTAAGGCGTCACCGTGTAAAAAGTTAATTTCCATTTGTGCCGCACCTGACTCATGGATCAGGGTGTCTACATCTAAACCTTGCGCATGGCAGTATGAATACAAGGTATCTATAACCGGGTTGAATTCATTAACGGCATCAATACTGTAAGACTGACGTGCGTTTTCTGCACGGCCAGAGCGGCCTGTAGCGGGTTTTATTTCATAATCAGGGTCGTGATTAGGCTGAATTAAATAGAATTCTACTTCTGGTGCAATAACCGGTTGTAATCCTTCTTTTTCATACAGAGCAAGCACTCGGCGCAAAACCGAGCGGCTAGAAAGAGGGTGAAGCTCACCTTTATTGGTGTAACAGTCGTTGATGACTTGTGCGGTTGGCTCATCTGCCCAAGGTACAACCCTTAATGTATTTGGGTCAGGCACTAGGAACATGTCTTTATCTGTGGGATCGACAATATCGTCGTGGTTACTGGCCCAGTCACCGGTTACGGTTTGGACCAATAGGGTCTCTGGAATGCGACCGCCTTTCTCACTCAGGAATTTTTTAGTTGGGTAGAATTTACCACGTGCATTACCTGTCATGTCTGGCAGAGTTGATTCTACCTCGGTAATGCCATTTTCTTTAAGAAACCTAGCAACGGCTTCCATAAATCACCTTCTTGGTCTGTATTGACTGCTTAGTAGTATTGACGAAATCACTTAATTAGCAAATCGTGTCACTATAAATAGAGCTACAATAGATAACTAATTTGATTAAAACAATACTCTTATAATTATTTGAATTCATATACCTCATAAGGGGTATTTGAATCAAGCATGTAAATTTATAAACCGAATTATTATTCGAATTACAGCCTATTTTAAAGACTTCTAAAAAGCAACAAATAGACACGCTTAATATGAAAAAGTTGTGTACTTGTTAGAAAACCAAATTAGAAGTATTATTCGGTTTTATGCAGATCAACTGCGCCGTTTTAGCGCTTGATAATTGACGGAGGTGCACATGTCATATGTAGAATCCTATTACTCGGCCACAGCCAATCAACACTTTAACTTACCAAAGCTTGAAGGTGAAACTCAGGCTGATATTTGTATTATTGGTGCCGGTTTTACGGGCTTGTCTGCTGCGTTGCACTTAGCCCAAATGGGGTACAGTGTAAGCGTACTAGAAGCCGAAAAAGTGGGTTGGGGGGCTTCTGGGCGTAATGGCGGTCAGGTTGCACCTGGGCAAAACATGGACCACGATGAACTCATCAAAAAAGTAGGCAAGCCTATGGCGGATATGCTTTGGGATATGTCGGTTGAGTCGGTTGAGTTAGTAAAAGAACTGATTGCTAAGCACAGTATCGACTGTGACTTGAAAGCCGGTATTTTACATGTAGCCGCTAAGTCTCGCCATGAAAAGCACATTAAAGAAGGCGTTGAGTATAAGCGTAACGTGCTGGGTTATGATGGCGTTGATTACCTTAATCAGTCTGAAGTGCAAGCCATGCTTGGGACGGATCGGTATTTCGGAGGCGAATATGCCAAGGATGCAGCACACCTGCATCCACTTAATTACGCATTGGGCTTGGCAAAAGCTGCCATCGATGCTGGTGTAACGATCTACGAAAATAGCCGTGTGACTGATTATAAAGGCGGCAATGGCGCGTATGTTAAAACAGACGCTGGTACGGTCAAAACCAAGTATATTTTACTGGCATGCAATGGCTATTTAGGGAAGTTAGAACCGAAGATAGCAGGCAAAATCATGCCGATAAATAATTTTATTATCGCTACAGAGCCATTATCTGATGAGTTGTGCCGTAAAATTAACCGTGATGATGTGGCGGTGGCGGACTCAAAGTTTGTTATTAATTATTTTAAATTATCGGGTGATAATCGCTTGTTGTGGGGCGGTGGCGAAAACTACACAACCAAATTCCCTAATGACATTCCTAATTTTGTTCGCAAATACATGCTTGAATTTTATCCGGAATTAGCCGATGTGAAGATTGATTATGGTTGGGGTGGCACGCTTGCCATTACACTAAACCGTATGCCGTACTTTAATCGCTTAGAAGACAACGTTTTTGCGGCGCAAGGTTATTCTGGTCATGGTGTGGCACTGGCGACACTTGGTGGTAAAATTATGGCGCAAGCGGTGAGTGGCAGTGCTGAAAAATTCGATATATTTGCATCAGTGCCAACACCGACGTTCCCCGGTGGTACGTTATTACGTTTTCCGGGATTGGTAGTGGGTATGCTGTACTACGCAATGCGTGACCGTTTCTTTTAATGGTTTGAGATGTTTACTGATTATATGACGTCAGTACGATTTTAATGGTTTATGGGATGATATGACCAACTTAAGTAAAAAAGTGTCACCTAGCACCACCAATACAGAGCAAACCAAAGACGTGGCGCCAAGGAATGCGCCAGTGCAAGGGCGTTCGAAATTACGCTCTAAGCAAATTATTGATGTGACGGGGGAATTATTAGAGCGTGTTGGGTTGGATGATTTAAATACAATCTTAATTGCCAAAGAAGTGGGTATTTCCATTGGCTCGCTTTATCATTATTTTCCAAATAAGCATGCAATATTATATGCCATGGCCACACGCTGGTTAGACGAAGTCGAAAGCGTGTTGAATGAATTTGAAGCATGGCCTATTGAAACCATGGACTTTGATGAACTGATCAGTAAGTTGCTGAGTACAAACCTTAAGGTTTACAAAAAACAAAAAGCGATTTTAACCTTGGTACAAGCCATGTTTTCAGTGCCGGAGCTACGCCAGTTAGATGCCCAGCATGATGAATTAGTGATCAAAAAAATGGCCAATGTGTTTAAGCGCATGGGTATTAATCATCACTTAAAAGAGCGAGAGCGTCTTGCTCGCGTGTATTTGGAATCCACTCATAGCTTATTTTTAGTGGTCGTAAATCAAAAAGGTGAGCGAGCTAAGCGCAGTTTAAATGACCTTAATCTCATGGTGAAAATGCTGCTTAAAACGTATCTGAAAGATGAAAATTATTAATCAATAATGTGTGAGTAGATAATATGTCGGCTGTTAAATTATTGCGTGTAAGCCCTTCATTAGACGGGCAAGAACAAACTCCTGTTGCTAAAGAGCGCTTAATAAAAGGTGCGCCCTTAGAGCGATTAAATAACGTATTTACCAACACCAAAGAAAATTTCTTTTGCGGTGTATGGGAGTCAACCACTGGCAAGTGGAATTTAAATTACACAGAAGATGAATTTTGCTACATGATCGAAGGCAAAGCCATATTGACCGACGCACACGGTAATGCAGAAGAAATCAATGCTGGCGATGCGTTTGTTGTGCCAGCGGGTTATCAAGGCACGTGGGAAACCATCGGAACTGCGAAAAAGTTTTATTCAATTTATGAAGAAGCTTAATCAATAAACCTAGCCATATATAAAACACATAAAAAGCCAGTCATTGACTGGCTTTTTTGTTTTTTATTGGTGGTTAGCCTAGATTTTTTGCGAGTGCGCAAATAATGTTTTAACCCAGCTTGATGTGAATTGTCGCTTAACCGTAATACCGTAAAAGTTTTCATAAATTTTGGGTAGCGGCATATAGCGAGTCAGTAAGCCTTGTTCAATTTCGTCTTTTACCACGACCTCAGGTAGAACGGCGAGCGCGCCACAATCACGTGCCAGTAATCGCATCATGGCCATGTCATCGGCTTCGGCTAAAATATTGGGTTTAAACTGATATTGGCTGCAAAAACTATCAAATCCTCGGCGAATTTCACTCTTTTCACCCGGTAATACCCAACGAAATTGGTCATAGTTAAGTGGAAAATCAGTATTAGGTTTTTGAAGAGTAGGGCCAACAATGGCCAGTGGCTGACGGGCAATAAGCTGGCTTTGCCAAGGGGTTCCATCGTTTTCGGTATTGATCACCTGTGTATTGGTTAAGATTAAATCAAATTCATGTTTGGCTAGGCCGTTGAGTAAGTTAGACATGTCACGTGAATGCAGGCTAAAGCGTACCTTTTTTTGATCATCTAGCAGGATCGGTTTAATAAAGCCCTCAATAAAATTTCGCGACATGGTTGATAAAATACCAATGCGAATGTGTTGATATTCGGGCTCTACGCCTCTGCGCATAAGGGATTCAAGCTCTTCACCTTTGGTAAAAATATCTTGTGCGTAAGCCAAAACCTGCTGACCGGCATCGGTCAGCAGCAGTTTACGCGCACGCCGTTCAAATAAGCTGGCCCCCATGTTGTCCTCAAGTTGCTTGATCTGCGATGACAGCGCACTTTGTGAAACATGCAGCGTTTTTGCCACTTGGGTTAGGTTGCCATAGGTGGCCACCTGCCAAAAATAATAAAGGTGATGGTAGTTTAAGCGGCTCATTTTCGTTCACTTAAATAGAATGAATTGTTAATTTATATCTATTTTACTTGTTTGTCCTGTCAAACCCATACTAAGGAAAATCTAAGAGAAGGGACAAACCATGCAGATCTCTCAATACATACCGCTTATGTTGGGTATGTCTATTCCGCTTATCCTCTTACTTGGTATGACACTTTCATTAATCGCAAAGCCAAATAATGTGTGGCGACATGCGCACTTGACCAGTTTTATAGCCTTGATTGCGAGCGTACTTTTATTAGTGCTTACTTTAATTCAGGGGCCTTACGGCGCGTTTTTAGATTGGGTGAACCTGACGAATGTGAGTGCTGTGGTCTTAGTGGCGGTTTCGTTGATAGCGTTTGTTGTTTTACGTTTTAGTGAAAACTACATGGCAGGTGAGCCCAGACAGCAAAAATTTGCGGGTTTATTGCAACTCACCTTTGCGGGAGCATCAATTGTGATCGTGAGTAACCATCTACTAGTGTTAATGGCCGCTTGGATGACCGTCAGCCTAACCATGCACCAGTTACTTCTGTTTTATCCTGAGCGTCCAAGAGCAGCGCTAGCCGCCCACAAAAAATTCATTTACGCCCGTTTAGCTGAGCTGAGTTTATTTTCAGCGTTTGTGCTTTTGTATATACAAAACGGCACTTGGGTTATCAGTGATTTAATGGGCCACTATTCAACCACGACGCTGGCACTCAACGGTCAAGAAAACCTAGCCGTTTGTTTAATTGCGTTAGCCGTGATTATTAAAAGCGCTCAGTTGCCAGCACACGGTTGGCTTATACAGGTGGTCGAAGCGCCTACACCGATATCGGCGGCCCTGCATGGTGGAGTGATCAACATGGGTGGCTTTATGTTAATTAGCTTTGCTCCGTTATTCGGTTTGTCGAGCATGGCACAATGGCTGGTGCTGGTGGTTGCGGGTTTATCGACACTTATTGCCGCACTTGTTATGACAACTCGCGTGAGTGTTAAGGTTCGCTTAGCGTGGTCAACCAGTGCGCAAATAGGCTTAATGTTAATAGAGTGTGCCCTTGGTTTATATGAGCTTGCGTTACTTCACTTGGTTGCTCATTCATTTTATAAAGCCCACGCATTTTTAAATGCCGGTAATGCGATTACGTATCACATGATGGCGCGCTCAGCGATTGAATGCCCACCTAGAATTTCGCAGTGGTTATCTTCACTTGTGGCTGCGGCCATTATTGTTGGCGGATCGGCGTACGTAGCAACATCCGTGTTTAATATTTTTGATGGCATTGTAAGCCCTTGGTTATTGCTGGGACTGGCTCTTGTGATGTTACTCGCACAACGAAGCAGCACGCACACGGCCATTAACTTTGTGCCTCACATGCTGTTAGCCGCTGTTATTGTGGGACTGTATATCACCTTAAAAAGTGCGTCGCACACATTACTTCAGCCGTCACAGCATACCTACAATGTTTGGGCCGATGCTTGGGTCAGTTTGTTGTTTGTTGCCTTGTTTATTGGCAGTTACCTTCAGCGCTATCAGTTGCATCGCCTATGGGTGCAAAAATTTAATTTAGTCTTGTTCGCGGGTTTGTATATCGATGAATGGAGCACCCGTACCACATTAGCCATATGGCCTAAATTGTTGCCTGTGCGCATGAATGCAAAAAAAATGAAGCCAGTTAATAAGGAGAGCTTATTATGAACGCACCGCAATCGATAAATAAAGTATTAACGGCGTTTCAAGAACAAGCCATTAATAATGCGTGCTCAAAAGTCGCGCCGAGCTGGCCATTGGATCAAAATATTGCAGTGAACCCTTTTTGGAATATGCGTAATGAATCGTTTGAAAATGTATCGGTTAAATTGTCGGCACTTGGAAAAATTAATACATTAATGCCTGTAAGTTATTACATGGCACAATTTCAAAATGGGACGATTACTGAGGATCACTTAAAGTTAGCGGCCCAAAGCTTGGGCTTAAAATACATGAATAAAAATGTATTGAGTGTGATAAATAAGCAGAGCAACCTAAGCCATTGGCATAACGTTAGCGATTTACTGGATAGCGAAAGAAAAAACAAAGTGGCATGGCGTGATGAAATAACCCATCAAATTAGTCAATTTTGTGCAGCTTATTTTCAATATGATGGTCCACTAAAGCCGATTCATGACACACACCAAGCTGGTTTTTATCAAACTTGGCTCAATATCATTCAACGTGATAAAGGCATTGCTATTTTAATGGGTGAGCCTAAGTTAAATCATTACTTTTTGAACTTGCCCAATGATCAAGACAGTTTATTTGCGCAAGCCATAAGCGAACTTGGTATCGATGACGATACTATTGAGCTGTATTTACAGTCGTTATTGCTCGAAGTAAATGGCTGGGCATCATGGGTGGCGTTTCAAAATTTTCATCAAGAAAACCATAAAAAAGACGCCACACTGTTTAACTTTTTAGCCATTCGCTTAGCATGGGAGCTGGTTTTATGGCGTTATTATAATGATCAGTCTACCGAAGAGAGTCGTCGATTGAGCTATCAATGGACTCAAGAAAAAGTACAGTTGCCACGAGTTATTGATCAACATAAAGAAGCGCAAGAATCACTTTGGCTTTGGCAAAAAGCCATGGAAATAGCGTATCAAAGCTCCGTCGTTAAAGGGTTGCAAGCCAGATTACAGCATGACGTTGTGCAACATGATATTAAAGTACAAGCCGTATTTTGTATTGATGTGCGCTCTGAAGTCATGAGGCGTGCCTTTGAGTCGCAAAGCCCATCGATACAAACTTTTGGGTTTGCAGGTTTTTTTGGTATGCCCATAAGCTATTCACAGCAGGGCAGTGATGCGACGCGTCCACAATTGCCTGGGTTAATTCAAGCCCCGTTTAATGCAGAAGAAGAGGCTTATAATATCGATGTTAAGCAAGCCGAAAATGCAAAGGCGTTTAATCGCACTGCGCGTTTGCAAAACTGGTCGCAACAGCCCAGTGCAACCTTTAGTGTGGTTGAGGCAAGTGGTTTGTTTTACGGTTATAAATTATTAAAAAATACACTCTTTTCTAAGAAAAAAGAAAAAGATAAAGGCGAGTTTCAGTCGTCGCCTTATTGGTCTTTAAAGCAAGGGCACCGTCCTGTAACGCTTGCACAAAAATGCACGCTTATTGCCAATGCATTAAAAGGCATAGGTTTAACTCAAGCCTTTGCACCCAAAGTATTAATGGTGGGCCATGAAAGCCAAGGGGTGAATAATCCACACCAGCACAGCTTGAATTGTGGTGCCTGTGGTGGTCAAAGTGGTGAGCTGAACGTTCGTATATTTTGTCAGCTGGCCAATGACGAAAGCATTCGTGCCGCACTTAAAAAAGACGGTATTAACATTCCTGACAGCACAGTATTTTTGCCAGTGGTCCATAACACAACAACTGACGACATGCGGGTGGTGAGTGACGCCTCCATCGAGGATGAATTGTTATCTTGGTTAGATAATGCGCAACTGATTACGCAAAAAGAACGCGCTACCAACTTAGGGTTATCTGCTAATGACGCTGAATTATCCGCGAAAATTCGTGCACGTAGTCAAGACTGGTCACAGGTTCGCCCAGAGTGGGGGCTTGCCAATAATGCATCTTTTATTATTGCGCCGCGCTCGCTTACAGCGGGATTAAATTTAGAAGGGCGCGCATTCTTGCATGATTACAATGCGAGCCAAGATGAAAACTTTAATGTTCTTAGCAGCATTATGACCGCACCCATGATAGTAACCAATTGGATCAACATGCAATACAACGCATCGGTGATGGATAACGCCAAATATGGCAGTGGTAACAAGGTATTGCATAATGTGGTGGGCGGTAATATCGGTGTGTTCGAAGGCAATGGTGGTGATCTCAGAATTGGCTTGTCTAAGCAGTCCATTCATAATGGCGAAAAATGGATGCATCAGCCTTTGCGTTTGAGTGTGTTTATTGCTGCGCCGTGTAATGAAATTGAAAAAATCATTAACGCCAATGAAAGCATTCAAAGTTTGGTTAATAATAACTGGTTGTTTATTTTACAGTTGGACACCCAAACAATGGATGTTAAGCAATACACCAATCAAACATGGCAGCCATTTTTGATTGCAGAAGGAGGTGAGGTTTAAAGTGAGTACTTAGATAATGTGTGTTTTTTTGTAAGAGTACGATTAAAGAACACGGTTAAAGGGTGCAGCAGAAAATAAAAAAATGCGGCTATCTATTTAGATTGGCCGCTTTTTTTATGGTTAATCATGAATCCAATGACTAACCAATAGCCCTAATATTTAAGACCAATTTTTTGAAAAATGAATGACATTAACCAAGCTGGCCCAATCATTAAAAATTGTATGTCTTTTAAAAATGACGGTTTTTTACCTTCGACTTCATGCCCGTAAAACTGCAATGCCCACAGTGCCACAAACCAAATACCTGCAAACCATAATAAATAACCAGGGAACGCGGCATCAAAAGCCAGAACGGTTGCATAACAAACGCCAGTAAAAACGGCCATGCCAATGGCTAATGGAATCGATAAACGCACATAAAACAAAATAGCGATAACCGATACAATGCTTGCCCAATTAAGATGTGGGCTGACCTCAGCCATGATGGCAGGTACAGGGATGGCATAAATAGCGGCCATGACCGTCCAAACAATTTGCGGTACACAAAACCAATGAATGCGTTTATTGGTTTTGTTTTGGTGGCTAGCACCGTATTCGTCTAACCACTGTTGAATATCTCTCGCCATAAGGGCCTCCTATGTGCCTGTTGTTATGATATTGGCAGCTTTTAACAGTAACAAAATTAAACAAATTATCACTGCCATTATGGGCCTTGTTGATTGACCTTGTGGGCCAAATAGGCCTTAATTGCGAAAAATAATGATAATACGGCTCGTTAGAACATGAATACAGATCATAAGCGTGTCTCGATACATTGGGTGAAAGCCATCTTAGCGGCTGCGCAATCACTGGGTGTTGAGCCCAGCTCCATTTTAAAAGAGCTGCATTTACACCTTGATTTAGACGCAAATGAACCCGCTTATTTAACGTTGGACCAAACCCAAGATATTTGGGCTAAAGCCGAAGAAAAAAGCGGCCATGATTTTTTTGGTTTAATGATGGGTCAGCGAGTGCGCCCTGCGTATTTTCACGCGGTTGGCTATTTAGCCATGACCAGCGAAAACCTCATGCAAGCCTACGAGAATTTTATGGCTTACATGCCGCTGATCAGTGAAGGGGCAGAGTTGAGCATGTCGTTCGAAGGACAAAATGTTTGGATTTACTTTTCGCCCAAGCCAGATAACAAACCGTTTAGTCGCCACCAGCATGAATCTATTATTGCGTTACTGCTCGCCTTCAGTCGGTGGTTATTGGGCGATGAAACTGTGACACCATTACAAGTGACATTTCCCCATGCTGGCGCAACCGATTTAGCATTTTACCAAACGGTATTGTCGGTTGTGCCGACGTTTAAGCAAGCTGAAACCGCGATTCAATTTCCTAAAGAAATCTTAAAGCGCACACTGCGTGAAAGCGATGCGGGTTTGCATGCACTGCATAAAGCGCATGCTGATCAAATGCTAGCCGCCCATGGTAATACCAGTTGGCGCGCCAAAGTGATTCATTGCATTGTTGCCAGTTCCCACTTTCAGTTATCACGGGAGCAAGTAGCGGATAAATTAAATGTTAGCACGCGTACGTTACAACGCCGCTTACAAGAGGAAGCAACCAGCTTTTTAGAGATTTTAGATGAGCAACGCAAGCAAAAAGCAGAAGAGCTCATTTTCAATACATATAAAAGCTTAAAAGAAGTGGCAATGGAATTAGGCTTTGCAGAGTCGTCTACGTTTTATCGAGCGTGCCACCGTTGGTTTGATGACACGCCCAGTGCATTACGAATGAAACACAATGATGCAGATTGATGCTAGATGAAACATGGTTGTTTATGTGTGAAGAATGAAACAGATAAAATGGTTGCCTATTTTTTTAGTGAACTCGCTGATCAAATGTAAAGCTAATTGGGATTTTAGCCATTTATGTATTTGCATAAATACGTTGGCGTCTATGATGCTAGTTCCCAAGCTACCTGTATGAGCATAGCAATTAATACAAAACACCCAATCAAAAACAGACGAAGCCTCATTGGGACATAATTAGTACCAATATGCACATAAGCATGAGCGAACCGGCTGAGAGTGAATAG